>CAKPXD010000044.1 GCA_934201655.1 uncultured Streptococcus sp.
TGGTTGAACAACAAATCCGTGACAAAGTCACAGACTTCCACTTGGATAACCTTGATGCTAAACACCTAGAAGCTGACATGGAAGATGGTGTTTTGGTCATTCGTGAAAAAGCCTAAATCAAGATTTAGAAAATAAAAAAAGGAACCAGTTCAAAAGCTGGTTTCTTTTTTATTATTAGATGACATGACGTTCAAAGGCATCGTCTGAGATTCCTTGTTGGAGAATCAATTTTGCCCATTCTTTAGCTGAAAATAGGCTGTGATCCTTGTAGTTTCCGCAAGATTCAATAGTTGTTCCTGGGACATCTTCCCAAGTTGTTGTTTCAGCGATTTCTTTCAATGAATCCTTGATGACAGCTGCGATTTCAGCGCTAGAATGGCGTCCCCACATAATCATATGGAAACCTGTACGACAACCAAATGGTGAACAATCGATCATACCGTCGATGCGAGTACGGATTAGCTTAGCCAAGAGGTGCTCAATAGTATGAAGTCCAGCAGTAGGGATAGAGTCCTCATTTGGTTGAACCAAGCGGATATCAAAGTTAGAAATGATATCTCCTTTCGGTCCAGTCTCTTCTCCAATCAATCGGACATAAGGAGCTTTTACAATCGTATGATCTAGTTCAAAACTTTCAACAATAACTTCTTTTGACATGGTATTTCCTTTCAACTTTCTTCTTTCATTATATCATAAAGATATAGATGATAAATGTCAATGATTGAAATTTTCCTAAAAAGATTTTCAAATTAGAAATAGAGGAAGAAAATATTTTCAAATCAATTTGAAAAATTCTGAAAATTGTATTGACACATGGCTGAAAAGGGACTATAATGTATAAAAAGTCATAAAGGAGTTTATTATGAAATTTTCAAAAGTAATGGCCCTAGCAGGAGTGACTCTGTTAGCGTCAGGTGTTTTGGCAGCTTGTTCAGGTTCAGGCTCTAGTGCAAAAGGTGAGAAAACTTTTTCTTACGTTTATGAAACAGATCCAGACAGCCTCAACTATCTGACAACAGGTAAGGCTGCGGTTGCTAATATCACAAGTAATGTTGTTGACGGTTTGATGGAGAATGACCGTTACGGGAACTTCGTGCCATCTATGGCAGAAGACTGGTCAGTATCTCAAGATGGTTTGACTTACACTTATACAATCCGTAAAGATGCTAAGTGGTACACTTCTGAAGGTGAAGAGTATGCACCTGTGAAAGCTCAAGACTTTGTAACAGGTCTTAAATATGCAGCTGATAATAAGTCAGAAGCCCTTTATCTTGTTCAAGAATCTATTAAAGGTCTTGACGCTTATGTCAAAGGTGAAGTAAAAGATTTCTCAGAAGTTGGAATCAAGGCAATTGATGATCAAACTGTTCAATACACTTTGAATAAACCAGAAACCTTCTGGAACTCTAAGACAACCATGGGTATTCTTGCACCAGTCAATGAAGAATTCCTTACTTCTAAAGGAAGTGACTTTGCCAAAGCAACTGATCCAAGCAGTATTCTTTACAATGGTCCTTTCTTGTTGAAATCATTGGTAGCAAAATCTTCAGTAGAATTTGAGAAGAATCCAAACTACTGGGATAAGGATAATGTTCATATTGATAAAGTGAAACTATCATTCTGGGATGGTCAAGATACAGGCAAACTTGCAGATACCTTTAAGGATGGCGGCTTCTCAATGGCTCGTCTCTTCCCAACAAGTGCAGGATATCCTGAACTTGAAAAAGAGTTTAAGGATAACATTGTTTATACACCACAAGATTCTGCAACTTTCTTAGTTGGGACAAATATTGACCGTCAGTCTTACAAGTACACCTCTAAGACTACAGATGAGCAAAAAACTTCAACTAAAAAAGCTCTCCTAAACAAAGACTTCCGTCAAGCCATCGCCTTTGGTTTTGATAGAACAGCCTATGCTTCTCAAGTCAATGGAGAAAGCGGAGCAAGCAAACTTCTTCGTAACTTGTTCGTACCACCAACATTTGTTCAAGCAGATGGTAAAAACTTTGGTGAATTAGTTAAAGAAAAATTGGTAACCTATGGTGACGAGTGGAAAGATGTCAATCTAGATGACGCTCAAGATGGTCTATACAATCCTGAAAAAGCGAAAGCAGAATTTGCTAAAGCTAAGACAGCTCTCCAAGCAGAAGGCGTTCAATTCCCAATTCATTTGGATATGCCAGTTGACCAAACTAATACTACAAAAGTTCAACGTGTTCAATCATTGAAACAATCGCTTGAAGCAACGTTAGGAACTGACAATGTTGTCATTGACATTCAACAACTTCAAAAAGATGAAGTCTTAAATGTTACCTACTTTGCTGAAACAGCTGCTGGAGAAGATTGGGATCTCTCAGATAACGTTGGATGGTCTCCAGACTACATCGACCCATCTACTTATCTTGATATCATCAAACCATCTGTTGGTGAAAATACCAAGACTTATCTAGGATTTGATGCTGGTACAAACAACGCTGCTGCCAAACAAGTTGGTTTGGAAGATTACGAAAAGATGGTTGTTGAAGCTGGAAATGAAGACACAGATGTTTCAAAACGTTATGATAAATATGCTGCTGCCCAAGCTTGGTTGACAGATAGTGCTTTGATTATCCCAACAACTTCTCAAACTGGACGTCCAATGTTGTCTAAGATGGTACCATTCACCCTTCCATTTGCTTACTCAGGTAACAAGGGTATGAGTGAAGCCCTCTTGTACAAGTACCTTGAACTTCAAGATAAACCAGTAACTGCTGATGAATATCAAAAAGCTCAAGATAAATGGAAGAAAGAAAAAGAAGAATCTAATAAAAAAGCGCAAGAAGATCTTGCAAACCATGTAAAATAAAAAAAGGTGGAGTTAGTAATTAACTCCACTTTTTCATTAATAAAAGACCTAGGAAGATGTTTTCTAGGTCTTTTAAGATTATTGTTGTCCTTGAGGATTTTGCTGAGGATTTTGATTTGTATTTGGAGCAGTTGGATTCTGCGCTGTATTTGGGCTAGTAGTTTCAGCTACTGTAGTTTGATTTTCAGTAGTCGTACTAGCAGGTGCTTCTGTTGTTGTAACCTGCTGGGTTGTTTGAGGAACCCAGCTATTACGAGCACCATTTTTAAAGACGTATTCACCATTGCGATACAAACCTTCAGGCATTGTCCAATCACCTGGGTTATCATCCTCTGAGAGATAAGCCATCATTGAGCGGTAGATGTTTGCAGCTACTCTAAATTCATCTCCTACGATTGGAGTGAGACGGTTTGAATAACCGGTCCAAACGGCCATTGAATATTTGCGGGTATATCCTACAAACGATTCATCAGGTGCGACATAATCGTATCTCTTAATGTAATTTTCAATTTCATCATCTGTATAGTTTGAAGTACCAGTCTTACCAGCTTGTGGTAACCATGACATGTAAGCTCCACGACCTGTTCCGTAGGTTAATACGGTTTTCATCATTTCTGTCATCATATAGGCGGTCGTCTCTTTCATGGCACGTGAGCCAGGATCAGAGTACTCTTTTGAACTACCGTCACTAAAGACAATCTTGTTGATATACATTGGTTTATGGTAGATACCACCGTTAGCAAAAGCAGCGTAAGCAGCAGCCATTTTCTCACTACTTGCTCCGTACTTTTTGTTTGACTCAGTCGTGTTACTTGAAATAGCGTTGGCATAGTGCATATCCGGATAGTCAATACCTAAACCATTCAAGAAAGTCTTGGCTTTGTCTAAACCAACCTTTTCAAGTGTTTCAACGGCAGGTACGTTACGCGATTGTTGGATTGCATATTGTAGTGTGATGTTTCCATAGTATGCTTTATCCCAGTTATAAAGAGGAATATCTGTTCCAGGATAGTTATAAGGGGCATCTTTTATGATTGCTGCGGTAGAGTCGTAAATTCCGTATTCAAGTGCAGGTGCATAATCTGTGATTGGTTTCATACTAGAACCCCAGTCACGGTTGGTTTCAACGGCCTGATTGAGTCCGAAGGATACATTGCTTGACTGGTGTCTTGAACCAAGCTGAGCAATAACTTTACCATTTGTAACGTCTACGATAGTAGAAGCTGCTTGAAGTTCATCATCCGGATAATAAACATACTCATCTGTGTTGTAGACATCCCAAAGACGCTTTTGAACATCTTGGTCCACATTGGTGTAGACGTCCATACCAGTAGTCAAGAGGTTGTAACCTGTTTCGTTTTCAACTTGTTCAATGACTTCTTTAAGGTAATTGTCTAAGTAAGGAGGGTAGCTGTTACTTCCTTTGAGGCTTTGTAAACCATCAGTGATAGGTGTATTTATAGCTGTTTCGTATTGCTCGGATGTGAGATAGCCTTGATTTTGCATCTCTGATAGGACTAGATTGCGACGTTCAGTGGCTTCTTCTGGGTGAGAATAAGGGTCGTATTGGTTCGGTGCTTGAGGCATTCCAGCGAGCAGTGCAAGTTGTGGAATAGACAAATCTTTTAAGTCTTTACCATAGTAGTTTTGCGCTGCAGTCTGCATACCATAGTTACCATTTGACATGTATACCTTATTGATGTAATATGTCAAGATTTCTTGTTTGGTGGCAGTTCTTTCAAGCTGAATAGCGAGCCAAGCTTCCTGAGCCTTACGAGAGATTGTTTGATCTGACGAAGATGTTGAGAAATAAGTTAGCTTAATCAACTGCTGCGTCAAGGTTGAACCACCTTGGAGGCCACCTCTACTAGTTAAGTTTCGCAGGAAAGCTCCAGCTATTCGAATGCTATCGATTCCTCTATGGTTAAAAAAACGGTGATCCTCGATAGAGACAATTGCATTGACTAGTTCAATAGGAATTTCATTGCTTTGAGCATTGACACGGCGCTCTGCTCCTAAGTCAGCAATCAATTCGTTTTTACTGTCGTAAATCTTACTTGAAGTTGTTGCTACCAGTTTGCTTTCAGAAAGTTCTGGTGCTTTAGATACGTAGTAGAAAAAGACACTTCCACCAATCAATATCGAAGCGATAAAGGCTACTAAGATTCCAATCCCTAGATATTTAGCGATGCGCCAGATAAGTTGTTTGTTCATATTGTTTTACCACCTAGTAAATGTTGTTTGACGATATCGAGATAAGGTATTTGAGGAAAGGCTTGTTGTTCAATTATAAAACCGTGCTCTCGGATATAATCAAGCGGCATTGATTTTTTCCCCATATCCTGATGATAAAAACGGATGAGGTCAATTGCCGGTAATAAATATGTTTCCTGATAAGAAGAAAAATGGATTAGGACGAAGCAAATTCCCTTTTGTTCAAGAACCTGTTCCATATGCTGTATCTGATGAGAATGGAAGTTCTTCATCGGGAAAGCATTTTTTTGTCTGGTTTCTTTTGCTTCGAAATCAATGTAAAATCCTTCATAAACACCCGAGTAGTCAGTAGTTGAAGCTTGTCTGAAATAGGCTTCAACAATTTTAGCGCGACTCCGTTGAGGGTAGTCGACCCGAACAATCTGAACTGGGGTTGGCTTTTTGTGAATGACTGCTATTCCATGTGATAGATAGTAGTCATTGGTAGCATTAATCATCTTTTCAAAGCTCATACCTCGATTTGCGAAATTTTTAGTTTGAGGTAGAGAAGTTTTGCTTGGTTTAGATGAAAGTTTATGTGGATAGTTGACCATAGTCCTCCTTATTGGTACAATAACATCACTCTATTATACCACAAAGGTTTTCAGAAAGGGTGAAAAAATGCATACAGCCTTGGTTTTGGGATACTCAGCTTTTGATTTGGGAGTGTTTAATGAAAAGGACATTCGCTTAAAAATTATCAAAAAAGCTATTCGTAGAGATTTGGAAAGAATGGTTGAGGAAGGGTTGCAATGGCTAGTATTTACAGGTTCTCTTGGTTTTGAACATTGGGTTTTAGAAGTCGCCAAGGAAATGAAAGATGACTATGGATTCCAACTAGCGACTATTTTTGATTTTGAAACACATGGCTCGAATTGGAATGAAGCAAATCAGATCAAATTGAGTGATTTTAAACAGGTCGATTTTATAAAGTATGCCTATCCGACTTATGAGCATAAAGGTCAATTGAGAGATTACCAGATTTTTTTACTTGAAAATACAGATGGATCCTATCTTTTTTATGATCAAGAAAACGAAACAAAACTGAGATTTTTTTACGAACTGATGAAAAAGAAAGACAACTATATTACAAAAAGATTAACATTTGAGGATTTAAACGAAATAGCCGAAAATTTTTCCGAAAATTGAGGCTTTGACCTTGCTTTTTGTTTGCCTTTTTTTATATAATAATACTAGTAACTGAGAATGGAGAGAGACATGGCAAGTATTATTTTTACAGCAAAAGATATTTTTGAGCAGGATTTTGGAAGAGAAGTACGTGGATACAGTAAAGCAGAGGTAGATGAATTCTTAGATGACGTTATCAAGGATTATGAAACTTATGCAGCGTTGGTTAAATCATTGCGCTTGGAAGTCGCAGAATTGAAAGAACAATTGGCGAACAAACCTCAAGTGGAACCTGTATCTGTAACGTCTGAGCCGGCTGAGCTTGGAAGTACGACTTCTATGACTAACTTTGATATCTTGAAACGCTTGAATCGTCTTGAAAAAGAAGTATTTGGCAAACAAATCGTAGAAAATTCTGATTTCTAAGAATCATACAGTTGTGCAATTTTTGGATAATCGCGTGGAGAGTTTATCTTTTCATGAGGAAAGTCCATGCTAGCACAGGCTGTGATGCCTGTAGTGTTTGTGCTAGGCGAAACCATAAGCCTAGGGACGAGAAATCGTTACGGCGAGTGAATAGACTAAGTTTTCGGATATGTTTTAGTAGCTCTGAAAGTGCCACAGTGACGAAGTCTCTCTGGAAACAGAGAGAGTGGAACGCGGTAAACCCCTCAAGCTAGCAACCCAAATTTTGGTCGGGGCATGGAGTGCGCGGAAACGAACGTAGTACTCTGACTGCTAGCAGTTTCTAGCTGTTAGTGGTAGACAGATGATTATCGAAAGAAGTGGTCCTAGTCACTTCTGGAACAAAACATGGCTTATAGAAAATTGCATATAGGTTGGGGCTGAGAAATTTTCTCAACCTCATTTTTTAAAGGTGAACAAGAGAAAGGTCTTTAAAGACTGACATGAAACAAACATTTAATTTAATCGCGACTGCTGCAGCAGGCTTAGAGGCTGTTGTAGGTCGGGAAGTGCGTGCACTTGGCTATGATTGTCAAGTTGAGAATGGTCGCGTTCGCTTTGAAGGAGATGTAAAGGCAATTATTGAAACTAATTTGTGGCTACGAGCTGCAGATAGGATTAAGATTGTTGTTGGGACTTTTCCTGCAAAAACATTTGAAGAACTTTTTCAAGGAGTTTTTGCCTTAGATTGGGAAAACTATTTACCACTTGGATCGCGTTTTCCAATTTCAAAGGCTAAGTGTGTCAAATCAAAACTTCATAATGAACCTAGTGTTCAAGCTATTTCTAAAAAGGCAGTTGTCAAGAAATTGCAGAAACATTATGCTCGACCAGAAGGCGTTCCCTTGATGGAAAATGGTCCAGAGTTTAAAATAGAGGTTTCAATTCTTAAAGATGTTGCGACTATCATGATTGACACAAGTGGTTCTAGTCTTTTCAAACGAGGTTATCGTACTGAAAAAGGTGGTGCTCCTATTAAAGAGAACATGGCAGCAGCAATTCTGCAATTATCAAACTGGTATCCAGATAAACCTTTGATTGATCCAACCTGTGGTTCAGGAACCTTCTGTATTGAGGCAGCTATGATTGCTCGTAATATGGCGCCAGGCTTACGTCGTTCCTTTGCTTTCGAAGAATGGAATTGGGTTAGTGATCGTTTGATTCAGGAGATTCGTACGGAAGCTAGCAAGAAGATTAATCGTGAGATTGAGCTAGACATCATGGGCTGTGATATCGATGGCCGCATGGTGGAAATTGCTAAGGCAAATGCTCAGGCTGCGGGGGTTTCTAAGGATATCTACTTTAAGCAGATGCGCGTGCAGGATTTGCGAACAGATAAGATTAATGGAGTTATTATTTCGAATCCACCATATGGGGAACGCTTATCAGATGACGCAGGAGTAACAAAGCTCTATGCTGAGATGGGAGAGGTATTTGCACCACTTAAAACCTGGAGTAAATTTATCCTGACCAGTGATGAAGCTTTTGAAAGTAAATATGGTAGTCAGGCAGATAAAAAACGGAAACTCTATAACGGTACTTTGAAAGTTGATTTATATCAATATTTTGGTCAACGAGTGAAAAGAGAAGATGTCAAAGTAGAAAGGAATGCAAATGAGTAAGAAAAGACGCAATCGCCATCACAAGGGTGAGCAAGAATCTAAGTTTGAATTTGAAGAGGCTAAAGATTTAACGGTTGGTCAGGCTATTCGTAAGAACGAAGAAGTTGAAGCAGGTGTGACTCCAGATGATACCATCTTAGATAAATATATCAAGCAACACCGTGAAGAAATCGAAGCAGACAAATTTGAAAATTTACAAACGAAAAAAGAGGAGTCTACTCAAAGCTTGGATGATATGATCCAAGAAGTGAGAGAAACTACTGAACAAGAAAATGTGTTAAGTCCGGAAGAGGAAGCGATTGCTCTTGCAGTAGCCACAGATACAACTGAAATCGTTGCCCAAGAAGCCGAAGAAGAGGAAACCAGAGTTCTCGAGCAACCTTTTAAGGATGAATTGGAAGCTGTGGAAATGGCTGAGGTTGATAACTCCGAAGTTGCAGTGGTTTATGAGGAACATGAAGATCAACTTCAACCCTTGTCTCGTTCTGCTCAAGGAGATGATGAACCACAAAATAAAAAGAAATGGGCAATTTTGTCTGCCATTATTTTGCTATTCCTCTTGATTTTTGGAGGTGGCTATTACGTTTATCGTCAGATTACGCGTTCTTCTCAAGAGCTTCAAACGAAGGCGGCGGATTCAGGTTTGGTAAGCAATCAGTCAGTCTATGAACAATTTAATACGCTCTACGACACGTTTTATACTGATGAAAACAAAACGGCTCTTAAAAATAGCCAGTTTAGTCAACTGAATCAATTGAAGGAACTTCTAGATAAACTTGAAGGAGCGAGAGAACATACTCTAGCCAAATCAAAATATGATAGTCTAGAAACCCAAATAAAGGCTATCCAAGAAGTGAACTCTCAATTTGAAACTCCAGCTATTACAGATGGTGTCTTGGATACAAATGCAAAAATCAAAGCAGATGCTAAATTCACGGATATCAAGACTGGTAATACAGAAATTGACAAACTTCTAGATAAGGCAATCAGCCTTGGAAAGAGCCAACTAGCAAGTACAACAACGGCCTCAACAACAGCTTCGACAACAGCAGCGAGCCAGGAAGCGTCAAGCCCAACAACAGAAAGCAGTCCATCTACTTCAACAAGTGATACTGTGGCATCTACAAATAGTGGCTTGTCAAGCGAAGGTGTTAATTTGCAAAGAAGCGCTAGCCGAGTACCGTACAATCAATCTGCTGTAAACGATAGTAGTAATCCTGCCTGGACCTTTGCAGATGGTGTTCTTGAACAAATCCTTGAGACATCCCGTGCGCGTGGATATATCACTGGAAACCAATATATCTTGGAACGTGTAAATATTGTGAATGGCAATGGATATTACAATCTTTACAAACCAGATGGAACTTATCTCTTCACTCTAAACTGTAAGACAGGATACTTTGTTGGGAATGGTTCTGGCCATGCGGATGATTTAGACTACTAGTCAAATTGTTATAAAATTCTTTCTTTTCACAGATAAACGTGATAAAATAAAACTTATTAAATAAGAGGAGTGTCACATGACAAAAGCAAACTTTGGTGTTGTTGGTATGGCCGTAATGGGTCGTAACCTTGCCCTTAATATTGAATCTCGTGGATACACAGTTGCTATCTATAACCGTAGTAAAGAAAAAACAGAAGATGTTGTTGCTTGCCATCCTGAAAAGAACTTTGTGCCAAGCTATGATATCGAAAGCTTCGTAAACTCTATCGAAAAACCACGTCGGATCATGCTCATGGTTCAAGCAGGACCTGGTACAGATGCGACCATCCAAGCCCTTCTTCCACACTTGGATAAAGGCGATATCTTGATCGACGGAGGAAACACGTTCTACAAAGATACTATCCGTCGTAACGAAGAGTTGGCAAACTCAGGGATCAACTTCATCGGTACTGGTGTATCTGGTGGTGAAAAAGGTGCCCTTGAAGGTCCTTCTATCATGCCTGGTGGACAAAAAGAAGC
>CAKPXD010000045.1 GCA_934201655.1 uncultured Streptococcus sp.
ATTGTTTTTCACCTACACCGTAAGTGAAACGAAGTTTTTGTTTTTCAGCCAATTGCAAACCGTATTCTGACAATTTAGAACGGTTGTTTGGTCCGTGTTGTCCTGGTACGTAGTTACGACGTGCCAATTCTTTACCTGTACCTGTAAGTGAAAGGCCAAGGCGACGAGCTTGTTTCCAAGATGGTCCTGTATAACGTGACATATGTATGTCCTCCTAATATAAATATAATTTCGGCGGAAATAGTCACTTAGAAAGCCCTGATTCGTGCAGATGCCCTTCGCCTAAACAGCCAAGGTTACTTGTTATAAGACACCTGTTGACGAGCTTCATGCTTTCCTGCTGCTATTCCACACAAAGGCTATTGTACCATTTATTTCTTATTTTGTAAAGAAGTTTTTATTTTTTCTAGTTTTCATTAAATTTAGCTAGATTATCCAAATATTGGTTATTGATTACTGCCATCATATAGCCATCAACTTTCAATAGATCATTCGGCCCAAATTGAACATCCAAGGGAGCATTTTCGTAGTCACGAAAACCGAGTATATTGAGATTGTATCGTCCTCGAAGGTCTAGTTGACTTAGGCTTTTGCCTGCCCACGATTGTGGAATTTTCATCTCGACAATCGAGACATTTTTGTCCAACTGAAAGACATCTACGCTATTATTAAATAGAATAGTCTGCGCTAACGAGCGACCCATCTCATACTCTGGGGAAATGACTGAATCCGCGCCAATTTTTTCAAGGACTTTTTTTGCTGTATGGCTTTTAACCTTAGCAATAACAGTTGGTACTCCTAGACTCTTGCAATGCATGACTGCAAGGACGCTAGATTCTAAATTTTCCCCAGTTGCCACCACAACTGTATCGCAGGTATCAATCCCGGCTGATAACAAGAGTTCTTCATCTGTGATATCTCCAACAACACCACGAACTAAAACAGGTTCAAATTGATTGATAAGTTCCTCATGGTCGTCAATAGCTATGATATTGATATCATGCTTGGCAAGCGCTGCGAGAACACTGCTCCCAAAAATTCCTAAACCTAAAATTCCGATTGTCCGTTCTGCCATAGTTTATCCTTTCCTATCCTATAGTAATATCTGCTTTCATATAGTGGATCATATCTTTCTTGTCTGGACGATACTCAGCCAAGCTAACTAATAGCGTCAACGGCCCGATTCGTCCTATAAACATCAATAACATGACAACGCTAAGTGCTATCTTACCTAATTCTGGTGTCAAGTTCGCTGTTACTCCAACGGTAGCAAGCGCAGAAATAGTTTCAAACATCAAGTAGATAAATTTCGGATTCCCTTCTGCTGTTATTCCAAGTAAAATCAAACCCACCAAAAAAGTTATCAAGAAAACAATGAAGACACTGAAGGATTTTTGGACTGTCCGAGGTTCAATCGTTCTCCGAGCTACATTGGCATGGGGTAAGCCTAATAGTTCACTGCGTGCGAATACCAACAAGACAAAGAAGGTTGTGATTTTTAGTCCTCCTGCTGTCCCTCCAGGTGCCCCACCGAGAAACATCTGCAAGATATAAATCAGTAACGTAACAGGTCGGGCCTGGGTGTAATCAATAGAAGCAAAACCTGCTGTTCTCATGCTGACTGTTTGGAAAAAGCTGACCAGCAATTTATCAGGTACGCTAAGATTTCCAATGGTCCCTGGATTGTTCCACTCAATCAAGAGGGTTGAAACTGTTCCAGTAAATAAAATCCCAACTGTTAAAAGAAGAACTAATTTGGTATGAAAACGAAGACGGCGTTTTTTCTTCTTTCCTAACTGGGTTGCTAGATCAAACCAGACCATAAATCCTAGACCACCTGTGATTATCAAAGCAGCAATTACTAGATTAATCAAAGGGTCGGTCTGAAAAGCTACCAAACTTGTACTTCCAAAATTATCAAATCCAGCATTACAGAAAGCTGAAATAGCTAAGAAGATAGAGGTAAAAATCCCTCGGCCCCATCCAAATTCAGGAACAAAACGAAAACTTAACAGGAAGGCTCCTAGGCCTTCAACGACAAAAGTCGTCAAGAAAATTGAACGTATGAAAACCTTTAACGACTGAGTTTCTCCATAACTGAAGCTCTCAAGAATTGTTTCACGGCTACGAAGACTTAGCTTTTGCTTACTTTGAATATAAAAGACCCCGATAAAGGTCATGAGACCCAAACCGCCAATCTGGATTAAAAACATACAGATTAACTGGCCCCAGACATTGTAGGTTGAAGCTACTGGTTGAGTAAAGAGTCCTGTCACACAGACCATGGATACTGCTGTAAAGAGATGGTCGAAATAGGTCGCTTGGGAGCTAGTTGCTTGCACAAATGGAAGACTCAAAAGAAGAGAGCCTACGAAAATAACCAAAGCAAAACTTAAAAAAATTCGACGAGCAGGTGACAAACGCCCCAAGGTCGTGTTTATTTTTTCCGAAAATGATTTGAATAACATAGCTACATTGTACCACAAAATCCTTTAAAGCAGTCATATATGACTAACGATTTCAAGACATAGTTCTAGCGCCTTATCAAAAGCTTCAGAGCCCCAGTCACGACTGTCGTAGTTGTCCAGATCCGCTAAGGAATCTGCGGTAAAGAGCAATTCCCCCCAGACAACACCACGTAGTTGGGCAACCGCCGCAAGAGCAGAGCACTCCATCTCCACAACAGCACAACCTTCTTCCTTGCGATAGGCAACCTTTTCAGCTGTTTCTCGGTAAAAACCATCTGTCGACCAGGTCATGACTTCTTCATAAGGAACGCCTAGTTGTTCCAAGACTTGCTCGATAGCAGAAATCGCCTCAACATTTACATCCATATAACGAGATGGTGGCGCATAGTGGTAGCTGGTCCCCTCATCTCGCAGAGCGCGAACAGGGACGAGAAAGGCATTTTCCTCTATATCGGCTAGGACGCCACAGGTTCCAGTGGAAATGATTTGTTCCACACCGTAGCCAATCAACCAATCCATAAACTGGGCAGCTGGGGCAGAACCAACGGGAGCTTGGGCTATGCATACTTTTTCACCTTTATAATCCATGACATAAACAGGATAAGTTTTCGTGGCAGAAACGAACTCACCAATACAGTCCGCACCTACTTCCTGGGCGTAGCGGTCAATCTCCTCCTCCAAAAATGCATAGATACACTTCTTCGGCAACTTTAAGTCCAATCCCTCATGTGTTGGCATAAGAACCGCCTGAGGATTATCATCAAACTCTAAAATAGGAATGGCATGTTTTTGAATCATAAAATACCTCCTCTAAATTTTTACTATTGTATCAAAAACAAAAAGAAAGTCAAGACGGGAGGCTAAGTCAAATCAGAAAAAACCTACCTTAATTAGGAAACAACAATTAAATGCTTTTTCCCCTACTAATAAAATTGCTATAGTTTAGGAATTAGTTTATAATAGATTGAATTTAAAAAAAGTGAGGAAGTTTTATGAAATTCTATTCCTATGACTACGTACTCAGCCAGATTAGTCAACAGAATTGGGTCATGATTATCGTATCAGCTATACTGCTTATTGTGACTGGATTTTTTGCATTTAAGGCTTTTCAAGATAAGAGAGGAAGTAAGTTCCGTGAATTATCGATTATTTCTATTTTGACCTTAATAGCTTTCGTTTTGATAAGCATTACGAATTTTCAAAGCAACCAATCTAACGATAATCAATTTCGTAGTTCCTTACACTTCATCGAGATTGTCTCAAAAGAGTTAGGTGTTGATAAAAAAGACGTTTATGTCAACACTTCATCGGTAACTGATGGTGCAATTATTAAGGTTGGAGACAATTTTTATCGTGCTATCAGTGGAAGTGACCAAGATAGTTATTTATTAGAAAAGATGGAACTGTATAAATCAGACGTTGAACTTGTGGAGGTTGAAAAATGATAAGCTTTTTTGCTACAATTGCGATTAAATTAGCCCTAGGGCTTCTATCTCTAGTATTTGTTATTAACGTAACAGGTAAAGGAAATCTTGCACCAAGTTCTGCGGTAGACCAAGTACAAAACTTTGTTCTCGGGGGCATTATCGGTGGGGTTATCTACAATAGTTCGATCACCATCATCCAATATGTTGTTATCCTCATCATCTGGACTATTCTCATCTTGCTCCTTAAATGGTTGAATACCAATATTTCCTTTATCAAACACTTAATTGACGGAAAACCTACTATTATCATAAAAAATGGTAAATTAGACCCTGAAGCCTGTCGTTCAAAAGGTCTTGCCGCTGCAGATGTAGCTCTTAAACTACGCGCTCAAGGAATCTTCCAACTGAAGGATGTCAAGAGAGCTGTGATTGAGCAAAATGGGCAATTGATAGTCGTAAAAATGGGTGACGAAAATCCTAAATATCCAGTGATTACCGATGGTGTTGTCCAAGTTGAAATCCTAGAAACCATTGGCAAATCTGAGGAATGGCTAACAGAAAAATTGAAAGAAGAAGGTTTCGAAGACGTTTCTAATATTTTCATCGCTGAATACGATAAAGGTCAATTGAACATTGTAACCTATTAAAAAATAAACTGATGCTTTTCGTATCAGTTTTTTGCTTTTTAATACTAAAGGGTATATACTTAAGTTATTATCTAATGGAATTTAGATAATGGAATAAATTAACGGAGGTAACCCCCATGTCAATCGAAGAAAAATTCAACCAAGCTAAAGGTTCTGTTAAAGAAGGTTTTGGTAAACTTACTGGCGATACAAAAACTCAAGCTGAAGGAGCTGCAGAAAAAGTAGCTTCAAAAGCTAAAGAAGTTGCTGAAGATGCTAAAGAAGCTGTCGAAGGTGCAGTATCTGGTGTTAAAAACATCTTTAAAAAAGACGGAGAATAATTCTTTTTCGTCCTAGTATCATAAAAACTCTTATTCCAAACTTTTAACAGAGCTAGGGATAAGAGTTTTTTCTTGTGCTAATATTATGAAAAAGCATCTCTTTGTGAGATGCTTAGCATAAACTTACTAATTTTAATGAAGGAAGCTAGCTAGTAGATACAATAAATAGATGTGAGTTGGATAGAAGATATAGAAGAAATATTTATCTCCTCGTCCTTTTTCTCCATTATAGAAGAACAAAGGAATAACTGAAAATACCATGACCCACTGAAGGCTTGCGGGATTGGATCGGAAACTAAGAAGACTGATAATTAAGATAGCTAATAATTGGATGTTTCTACGGCTTCTAAAAATATAGAAAATCCAACCTAGAAGAACCATGACAATGCCACCCTCTATAGTGAATAGATTTGGAATCAAAAGCATCACAATAGCCAATGAACGCGCCAAAATCGGTGAAACATCTCCTTCCCCACCTAAAATGGTACCGAGGATCAAAACTGGGATGGAGAAAAGAACTGGTAGAAGAATGAGTCCAAAACCTTTGAAAAATGTTAGCACCGACTTTTCTTTTATGGCTTTTACGATTCGGTCCCAGCCACAATCTAGAATAGCTACTACCAGGAAGGTACTAAAGGCATTATTGGAAAGAACAACATTCCCATTTTGGAACAAGTTTCCAATAATCAGATTTCCAATGCTCATCAGCCAACTCATGAGCAAGAGACGAATCATCAATTTCTTTCGACTTCTCGTATAATGGAAACTATCCGCAAACAAGAAGAGTAAGATTGGGAAAACGAGACGTCCTAACCCCGATAGCCAACTTGGAGCACCAAATTCGAAGAACATCTGGTGGATATGATCACAGACCATCAGCAAGATGGCGAGGTATTTTAAATTAGTTGCATTAGCGTAAGATTTCATATTGGTTCCTACTTAATTTTTCTTTCCCCTCATTATAACACAAAGATCACTAACATAGATGAACGGGATAGTTATTTTAATAATTTGAACTCTAGAAGTTTATCAAATTATAAAGCTTGTCTTCAACGCATTTGATAAATCGTTGAAGTACCGAGGAAAAGTATTACCTGGAAATAACGGATTAGTTTCATCCTTTACTAGAACTTTCTTTCCAGAACATAATAATCTCCCTTCTCTTTCGAGAAAGGAGATTTTTCTTTTATGGTTGACCACCAGGGCCACCATTTCCTTGAGGACCACCACCAGGTGCTCCTCCGCCACCAGGCATAGAATTGACGATTTCAGTTTGTTTTTCACCATTGAGGTAGATATCTCCGCCTGTATAGCTAGCTGTTCCATCAAAGTCAAATCCTGTTTGACCGGTCATCTTAATAGTTCCACCTGTGACCGTGATAGTCCCATTTGAGTCAATTGGATCTGTGTCCCCTTGGCCAACTTCAACTGTCAAATTCCCACCATTCATGGTGAAGAAGATTTCACTTTGTTGGGCATTTTTGTTGGCTGCATTGACACCATCGTCTGTTGCGTAAATAGTAATGTCCCCACCGTTAATAGTGATAGACTTACCTTCGAGACCTTCTGTAGAATTCTTAACTGTGTAGGTTCCGCTATCGATAACCAAATCACCTGATGCATGGATACCATCATCACCAGCAGTAACAGTGATAGTATTATCAGAGAGATACATGGTTCCAACAGAAGTATCGTCATCATTGTCTACCTTGACGCCGTCCTCCTTGGCATCGACGGTCATGGTTGTGCCAGTAATGTTAAGTTCATCATTGACATTAAAGGCATCTCCGACTGCTGTGATGTTGTAGGTTCCGCCTGTGATATGTAGCGTATCATTTGCTTTAATACCATTATTTTTTTTGCCATCTACATTGAGAGTTCCTTTACCATTGATGGTCAAGTCCACTTTAGAGAAGAGGGCCGCGTCAGCCTTGTCATCACTGTTTGAAGCTGAATCTGACAGGCTATTGGTTGTCCCATCTGCTAGAGTTAAGTAAACATGACCAGCTGATGTTGCAGAAATAACTGCATTGGTGTTGGTCATGGTTACACCGTTTAGGATGATATGTACATCATCTGTTTTTTCAGCTGCAATCTTGATTTGAACACCATCAGATTTTCCAGAAATCACATAGGTTCCTGACTTAGAAATTGTGACGGTAGAATCTGATACGGCAACTCCGTCACCAGATACCGTCGCTGTTGATCCTGACAGAGTTACAGTTGCTGCCGTCTTTTCATCGTATGAAGTATCGTAGTCCTTGTCTGTGAAATAGCTAGTTTTCTTAGCATCTGTAGTGGATGCCGTTGTTGTTGCGGTATTGCTAGCTGTTGTATTTGAAGTTGACTGGGTACAAGCTGTCACCAGTGCTAGAGTTGCTATACTCGTTAATAAGAATGTCCATTTTTTTGCTTTCATGCTCATTTCCTCATCTTTCATTTACATGATCCTAGTCTACGGGACTATCCTAAAAGAAGCCTGAATTTTTTCTGAAAGTTTTCTTAACCCCATCCGAACTTCATTAATAATCATTATTTATGGTACAAAAAAGAACAGCATCTTGCTGTTCTTTTAATTTTCTTCTTTGACTGGAATTTCTTTGATAACTCGTGCTGGGTTACCTGCCAAAACTACATTATCACCAAAAGATTTAGTAATAACTGCTCCTGCTCCTGCAACAACGTTATCACCTAATGTAACACCTGGAAGGACAATAACGCCACCTCCTGCCCAGAAGTTTTTACCAATCGTGATTGGTTTCCCAAATTCTAAACCTGAATTTCGTTCATCTGGATCCAGCGGATGAAGAGGGGTTAAAAACTGACAGTTAGGACCAATCATAGCATTGTCGCCAATGGTAATAGGACAAACATCCAACATGGTCAGATTCCAATTGGAATAGAAATTTTCTCCCAAATGAATATTGACACCATAATCCACTACCAAACGAGTATTGACATAGAGATTTTCACCAGTTGAGCCAAACCAGCCTTTGATGATTTCCATACCTTTTACTGGATCGACTTCTTCATTAAAGGAGGCTTGCTTTTGTCGTGCTGTTTGTGCTAGAGAACGAAGTTCTGGATCGAACGGGTGATAGGGTTCTCCCGCAATCATTTTTTGATATTCACTTTTCATAGTTTGACTTCCTTGTTTATTTTACAAGATTGTAGCATAGTTCTATCCTTAAGACAAGCAACAAAGAGATTAAAAAAACTAGTACATCTATCGATGCACTAGTTTTTAATTAGAAAGGTGACTATTTCTTTTCTTTAAAAATCAGATTAGTCTTCTTTCTTTTTACGAGCGATAAGTCCAAATCCACTCAAGACACCTACTAAACCAAGGGCAGCAAGGCTAGCATGATCTTCAGTACCAGTGTTTGGCAATTGAGGAGCATTTTCCTTAGCTGGAGCTGGTTTAACTGGAGCTTCTGGTTTTTCTGGAGTTACAACTTTTTCGTAGATGTGTACTGTATCACCATTTGGCAATTTCTTAGTTTCAACGAAGCGGTATCCTGGAATGTCTTTCTTAGGATTTTCACCGTCTTCTGTTGGATATCCTGGAATTTCATTTCCGTCTTTATCCTTGTGACTAGTCTTCACTTTTTCGTAGACATGTTCTGTGTCGCCGTTTGGAAGTTTCTTAGTCTCTACGAAGCGGTATCCTGGAATGTCTTTCTTAGGATTTTCACCGTCTTCTGTTGGATATCCTGGAATTTCATTTCCGTCTTTATCCTTGTGACTAGTCTTCACTTTTTCGTAGACATGTACTGTATCACCATTTGGCAATTTCTTAGTTTCAACGAAGCGGTAACCTGGGATTTCAGCTTTTGGTTGTTCACCATCTACTGTTGGGTAACCTGGGATAGGTTTTCCATCTTTATCTACAAACGTAGTAACTGGTGTTACTGTTGGTGTGTATGTTGCAGAAGCTTTTGTTCCGTTCATATCTTCACGAACAACTGTAACAGATGGAGCTGTTCCTGTAAATTCAGGTTCTGGTTTGAAGGTTACTGTTCCGTCTGCTGCTACTGTGTATGTACCAACTCCTGGAATAGTCTTAGTTGTTGAACCATCGTCAAATGTAGCTGGAACATCATCATTCATTGGGACACGGCTATCGCCTTCCTTGAATGTTGGTTTACCAGACTGTTCTTTACCTTTTGGTCCAATAGTTGTAGCTGGTTCACCTGTTGGTGTTACTGGTGTAACAGTTGGTGTGTACTTAGCTGTTACTGGTGTACCATTCTTATCTACACGTTTAACAGTCACGCCTGTTCCTGTTCCTGTGAATGATTTTTCTGGTACGAAGGTTACAGTTCCGTCTGGTGCTACTGTGTATGTTCCTTCACCTGGGATAGTCTTAGTTGTTGAACCATCTTCGAAGGTTGCTGGAACATCATCATCCATTGGTACACTTGGATTACCTTCTGTAAACTTAGGTTTACCTGTTTGTGTCTTACCTTGGATATCTGTTGATGTAACATCTTCACCTGTTGGAACTACTGGAGTAATCTTAGGTGTGTAAGTTGTTTCTACAACAGTACCGTTAGCATCTTTAGCTTGAACCTTAACTGGAACAACATCACCTGAGTATGACTTGTCAGTTGGTGTGAATGTTACAACACCTGTTTCTTTATCAACTGTGAAAGTACCGATTTCTTTACCTTCTGGTGACTTAGCAACTACTGATGGAGCTGGTTTACCATTTTCGTCAAGAAGAGTAATGGTATCCTTGTCGATTGGTGCAACTGGGTCACCTTCTGTGAATGTAACAGTACCAGTTTGAACAATACCTTGAGGTGCAACTGATTCAGCTGGAGTTGCAGTTGGTGTTACTGGAGTTACAGTTGGTGTGTACTTAGCTGTTACTGGTGTACCGTTCTTATCTACACGTTTAACAGTCACGCCTGTTCCTGTTCCTGTGAATGATTTTTCTGGTACGAATGTAACTGTTCCGTCTGGTGCTACTGTGTATGTTCCTTCACCTGGGATAGTCTTAGTTGTTGAACCATCTTCAAATGTTGCTGGAACATCGTCGTCCATTGGTACACTTGGATTACCTTCTGTAAACTTAGGTTTACCTGTTTGTGTTTGACCTTGTTTGTCAGTTGAAGTAACATCTTCACCTGTTGGAACTACTGGAGTAATCTTAGGTGTGTAAGTTGTTTCTACAACAGTACCGTTAGCATC
>CAKPXD010000046.1 GCA_934201655.1 uncultured Streptococcus sp.
TTATTAATCAATTTTTCCAGCCTTTCTACAGCTCCTCTCATGGTGTCTTTTTGCTTTTTAATCACATGGAGATAGAAACGCTCAATCTCCATGTGATTAAAAAGCGGAAAAGTTAAACCATATGATGAAAATGCAGGAAACAAATTCATGCAGTACATTCCATACTATGCTAAGAGCTATAACGAATAGATTTTGTCTGATTTTTATCTGATTAAAACTAAAGCAAGGTCAAAATCACCCTATTTCATCAACAATTGAAAGAATGAAAAATCCATAAAATCAACGTTTTTGCTCATCACAAATATTGCCAAATCACACATTACGCTTACAGAAGTGAAGTAAGCATTCAATACGAATCAATACATAAGAAAAACGCTTATTTTAAGTGTTTTTTCTTTTTTCCAATTTCAATACATTTCAATAAAAATCAACCGAATGACTACATTTTTTGTGAAATAAATTAGATGTTCGGATATATAGAAAACGCTCTAGTCACAATGACTAGAGCGTTTTTATATTGTTTTAAAATTTATTAAAGCATATATTCGTGAGCATATAATTTGAGTGCGCTCTCATATTTTGATATACTATATTTAACCCAGATATATTGGGGTTATGAAAGGAGGCGCATATTATGTTGTGGTCCATTATTGTAGGAGGCTTTATCGGCCTTGCAGCAGGGGCAATCACTAAAAAAGGTGGCTCAATGGGAGTAATCGCTAATATTTTTGCCGGTTTAATCGGTTCATCAGTAGGTCAATCACTCCTTGGTACTTGGGGACCTTCACTAGCTGGCATGGCTATCATTCCATCTATTGTTGGTGCAGTGATTGTAGTTTCTGTGGTATCATTCTTTTTGGGTAAAAAAGGTTAATGTTTTACTCGAAAGCAGACTATAGTTTTTAATTTATAAAGACGGGTAAAGCTATGGTTTGTTGCACTAATTGAAAGGATCTTATATGTCAAAATCAAAGAAAATATTATTGTTTATTTTCTGTATTTTAATCTTGACAATTTTCCTTCCTATTTTGATAGATTACCACCAGGTTAGTGATTTAGGTATTCAATTGACGAGCTGGCGACAGACATCATTTGAATATTATCTCGCTAGATATGTATTTTGGGGGCTTCTAGGCCTGTCTATCTTAGTTTTATTATGGATGTTAGTAATCCTGTTTTATCCTAGACAATATCTGGAAATAAAACTTGGAACTAAAGACGATAAATTAAAACTAAAAAATTCAGCTATTGAAGGGTTTGTTCGATGTTTATTGGATGAACACAAGATGGTCAAAAATCCCAAAATTCAGGTACATACTCGGAAAAAGAATTGTTTCGTTTATGTAGAAGGTACAGCTGTTCTTTCAGATAACATTGCTAACAAATTTGAAGTAGTTCAAAACGAAATCACTCAAGGATTGAAAGAATTCTTTGGTATTGATCGAGAGGTTAAACTGGAAGTTTCAGTGAAAGAATATGACCCTCAAAAAGCAGCTAAGAAAATTGTTAGTCGTGTAAAGTAAGGAAGTAAAAAATGGAATGGTTTAAAAAATATCAATACCCAATTCTATGTGGTGTAGTAGGTATTATTCTAGCCTGCTTCATCCTATCCTTCGGTTTCTTTAAAACATTGTTCGTTTTAATCTGTGGAGCCCTAGGAATTTGGTTGGGATACTATGTACAGAAGAATTATTTAAATAAATAAAGGAGTTTCATATGTCAAACGTAGAAAAAAATGTAACTGAAAAAAAAGATGTTGTTTCTAAAGATGTTCGCGGAGAATTAACTTACGAAGATAAAGTTATTCAAAAAATCATCGGTCTTTCACTAGATAGAGTCCCAGGATTATTACATGTTGACGGTGGATTCTTCTCAAATCTTACAGAAAAACTTGTTAACACTAACGATGTAACACACGGTGTTAACGTTGAAGTTGGTAAAGAACAAGTAGCAGTTGACTTGAACGTTATCGTAGAGTACAGAAAAAACGTTCCAACTCTATACAAGGAAATCAAAGACGTTATCGTATCAGAAGTTGCGAAAATGACTGATCTAGAAGTAGTTGAAGTTAACGTTAATGTTGTTGACATCAAAACTAAAGAACAACATGAAGCAGACTCAGTTAGCCTTCAAGATCGTGTAACTGATGTGGCAGAATCAACAGGCGAGTTCGCGTCAGAACAATTGTCTAGAGTGAAATCTGGTATCGGTTCAGGTGTCGCAGCAGCACAAGAAAAGCTTGGCGAAGGCGCTGAATTCGTTCAAGAAAAAGTTGGCCAAGGCGTTGAAACTGTTAAAGACGCTGCAGCCAAAGCAGAACCACGTGTTCAATAATTACTAATTTAGAAAAAAATAAAAGGAGGACATACTTATGTCTACAGAAGAAAAATTAAACCAAGCAGCAGGAGCTGTTAAAGAAGGCGTTGGTAAATTGGTAGGTGACAAAGGACTTGAAAGCGAAGGAGCTGCTGAAAAAGTTGCTTCTAAAGTGAAAGAAGTCGCTGAAGATGCAAAAGACGCAATTGAAGGCGCTGTTGAAGGTGTTAAAAACATCTTTAAAAAAGACGACGCTAAATAATGAAATTTAGGTAATCTTGCTATTTTCCTTGAAAACACTCCCTAACTGGGGGTGTTTTTGTTATTCGTTTTTATCAATGCACGTTTTATAGAGAAAAAAAGAATACAGGACAAACAAATTCCTGTATTCTTAAAATGACTTAGAACAGATATGTTAATAAGTAGGCGACTACTAAGATTGTACCACAAATCATTCTCCCTCTTTTTTCATGTTGTTTGAACAATTTACCAGAGAAAAAATTTATTCCAAGCGAAATAAACATCAATATAGTTCTTAAAGTATAAACAGTCATGGTCCATACTCCTTTCGTTATTTGGTAATCCAATAAATAAGTTGAATAGTAATTATCTAATTTTCAAATATATCCATCTGCCCTGGAAAAGCCTCTGTTCTTTGATTATTAATCGGTATCTCTATCTATCTTTATTATAGTACAAAGATCCTTATTAAACCAATAAATGTATTTATTTTTAGTGCTCCTATTTCTGAGAGCGCTTGAAATATGTTATAATGAAACTAGATTAATGTATAGGAGGCAAACCGTGGGAAATTTCATTGAGCTAGTCTTTCATCGTTTCTTTTTGGGGATGATTGCGACGGCTTATTTTTGGTTATTGACACTAGCAGGAGGAGTGGTCTTTGGTGTAGCACCCGCTAGTGCAACTCTCATGAGTTTATTTGCTGAAAACGGCTATTCTTACCGTGCTTATCGTTTCAAGGAAGCATGGGCTTTATTTAAGAGCAATTTTGTCAAAAGTAATCTCAGTTTCTACACATTTATAGGGATTGACTTGATCTTGATTTATGGCTTGTATCTGATGATTCAGTTGCCAAACCAGACCATTATCCACTTGGCAGCAACATTTCTAAATATCTTTTTAGTAGCCTTGGTATTTTTGGCCTATACGGTATCTTTAAAGTTACAGGTTTACTTTGAATTGTCCTATAAAAACACCTTAAAGCTTGCCTTTATTGGAATTTTTATGAATTTATCAGCAGTAGCCAAAGTTCTATTTGGTAGCGTCTTGTTAGCCATTATTGG
The DNA here is from genome assembly GCA_934201655.1 of uncultured Streptococcus sp. Taxonomy (GTDB): domain Bacteria; phylum Bacillota; class Bacilli; order Lactobacillales; family Streptococcaceae; genus Streptococcus. The sequence goes on from CAKPXD010000046.1 coordinate 3,621, forward strand.
CTTCTATATGCCAGCCCTCATTGCTTTTGTAGGCATTGGAATGTGGCACTTCTTTATTAGTGATTTATTGGAGCCTGTTTATGAAAGTATTCATGAAAAATTGGCAACCAAATAAGACCAAACAATTCCGCCTCCACTCACTCTTAAGAATCTATAGTCTGGTGATGATTATCATCATTTCCTGCTTTGCTCTCTTGATTTCTTATGCAGACTGGGATATGCGTGAAAGGGAAGCCAATCGTGTCGGCCAGCGTGTTCTCGCTCGAACAGTTGATGAAGTTGAATACTACTATCGGGAGTCAACCCGACTAGCCCAGAGTTTAGTGGATAATCAAGCTCGGATTGAAGGAATTTACAAGTATTTTAGCCTCAGTACGCCGGATTATTTTTACTGGCAGTTAGAACGCAAGGCGTCGCCTTATATTTCCGTTTCCATTTATGAAAATATTGATGATATATACGTGCGAAACGATTTTGTGACAGGTGTTTCGATTGTTCTACAGGATTCAACGGATGTATTTGTTTCCAAAAGAGAAAACCGAGGCGGACAGAAGATTCCAGCTGAGAACTTCAAACCAGATGCCAATAGTTTTGCGGTTCCAGTAGCTGATCCCATATCGGACCAGCCTTTAGGGGTTATTTATATTTCCGTAGAACCAGAAGTCCTCTATAAAGCGATTGACAACACTAGGGGAACAATTCCTGTAGCAGTAACTGTCATTGCACCATATGAAACAGATATGTTCTATATTGGAGCGAAGGGAACGAATGAGTCTTGGTTGGTAGGAACAACTGCCCATGGTTATCAAGTTCGAGTAGCTGTACCAAAGGATTATGTTTGGAATGGGACTTTAGCGAGTTCGGCACTTATTTTAGGTTTGAGCGCCCTCTTTATCATCATTTTATATATGACCTTAAGAAGGACTTTTTCTGACTATCAAAGTCAGGTTGTGGACTTGGTGGACTCTATCCAAGCCATTACTAAGGGAGAGCAGACCAAGAGAATCGACACAGATAAAAAGGACCAGGAATTGCTTCTAATTGCTGAGTCGACAAATGATATGTTGGATCGACTAGAAAGTAATATTCACGATATTTATCAACTGGAACTCAATCAAAAAGATGCCAACATGCGAGCCTTACAAGCTCAAATTAATCCGCATTTTATGTACAATACTCTAGAATTTTTGCGGATGTATGCAGTGATGGAGAACCAAAATGAACTAGCAGATATCATCTATGAGTTCAGTAGTCTCCTACGCAATAATATCTCTGACGAACGAGAAACGACCCTCAAACAAGAAGTGGAGTTTTGTCGGAAGTACAGTTATCTCTGTATGGTTCGCTATCCAAAATCCATTGCCTACGGATTTAAGATTGACCCTGAATTGGAAGAAATGCGTATTCCAAAGTTCACCCTCCAACCGTTAGTGGAAAATTATTTTGCCCATGGAGTTGATCACAAAAGAACAGATAATGTTATCAGTATCAAGGCTTTGAAAAAAGATGGCTATGTCGAAATCTTGGTAACCGATAATGGCCGTGGGATGTCTGCTGAAAAACTAGCAGAAATTCAAGCTAAACTGGCTCAAAGAACCTTTGAACACACAGCAGATTATAAGGGGCAGCGACAGTCTATTGGGATTGTGAATATCCACGAACGCTTTGTGCTCTACTTTGGAGACCGGTATAACATTAGTGTAGAATCTACCGAAAAGATGGGTGTTCAATATAGAATCACCATTCAGGACGAAGAGAAAGGATAAACATGTATAAAGTACTATTAGTAGACGATGAGTACATGATTACAGAAGGACTCAAACGTTTGATTCCTTTTGAAAAATGGGATATGGAAGTTGTCGCAACAGCTAATCATGCTGACGAGGCTTTGGACTATGTTCGAGAGCATCCCGTAGACATCGTCATTTCTGATGTCAACATGCCTGACAAGACAGGACTTGAAATGATTGGGGAAATGAAGGAACTCTTGCCAGAGGCGTACTATATCCTCCTCTCAGGTTATCAAGAATTTGATTATGTCAAGAAAGCCATGAACCTCAATGTTGTAGACTACCTTGTCAAACCAGTTGATAAGGTTGAACTGGAGCATTTACTTGAGAAAATCCTTGGTCAACTTCGTGAGAAAGTGCATGAACCAGAAATGTTGAGCCAAAAGTTAGACGACGAAGCATTTAAAGCACACCTGTCTCAAAAAGAAAACTGGTGGATTGGACTCTCCCAAGAGAAACAAGGGGATTTTGTCATTCCTTACTATGTTTTAGGTCAGGACTGGCAGATTGTGATTGCAGCTCAGAAATTCGATGGTTTACTTGTCATGCCTTTTGAGTTACCTTATCAGGCTAACTTTGAAAAATGGAAATTTGATGTTGAAAAAGCACTCTTCTATGGAACTGTAAATCTCGATCAATCTGAAAGCCTCTTTTCTTATTATGAACCCATTTATCGAGTGATTATCCAAGGAAATCTTCAGCAGATTATCGAGGAGTTGAATTTGCTTGAGAAGATTGTGTTAGAAAACACACCGAGGGTGTCCATTACCAAGCAACTCTTTACTCAGTTTGTGATGGATGTCTTCCACCTCTTTGAGCATCTAAAAGCAGATGATATGACAGATATTGTCAAAAGAATCCATGCCATTACAAACTTTGAAGATTTAGTAGCTTATACCAAGGAAACCTTGACGTCCTTCTTTGGTCAATATCGTATGAATGAAAATGTCGTCAGTGTACTTGAAGTTATTGGGAGAGACTATAAAAAAGAGCTTTCTCTCAAGGATATCAGCAAGGATCTCTTTATCAATCCTGTTTACTTAGGTCAGTTAATCAAGAAGGAAACCAATTCAACCTTTGCAGAGCTTCTCAATAAACAACGTATCAAGGCTGCCCAGCAACTCTTACTATCTACAAACGATAGTATTGAGGATATTTGCTATACGGTTGGTTATAGTAATGTAGGATATTTCTACAAGGTCTTTCGAAAACTATGTGGAAAGTCTCCGAAGGCCTACCGCAAGCAGATTGAGGCCACCCTCTAACTTTTGTCTTCCATCTTAAAATATGCTATAATAAATTCAAAAATATGAGGAGGTTACTTTTATGAAAAAGAAACCAATCTATCTATGGGTTTTATTGGTCTTATCAGCGATTAATTCAGCCTTGGCAGTAGTTGGAATATTCACTCCAGTACCTAGTAAGGACGCCCTTCGTGCTAGCCAAGAAAATGTTGGGACACTTAGTGCTCAACAAATAGAAGATGCTGTTAACTATGCCCACCAAGTGTCAGAGTCATCTCACTCTATTTTTAACACGATACTCATTATTCTATCTGCTATCCTAGTTGTAGTAGCCTTTGTTTTCTTAATTCGTAAGAACTTGCAGTTGGCAAACTACACTTATGTTGGATATGCCTTGCTAGCCATTGTTGGACTAGTCCATGACAATATGAATTTACAAGATGCTATGCAATTGATTAAAGACGACACCCTACGTTTAGGAATGGAAGTCATGTCAAAAGTAACAACTATCATATTCATCGTCATCAATGTTATCTTTTTGGGAATCGTCTTCTATAAAATATGGCGTCAGCAAAAAGAATTAACAGAATCTCAAGAGGAAGAACTCGCCTAAGAGTTGACAAAGGATAACTATCAAGATACAATCTTGGTAGTTATTTTTTTGGATTCGAGAAAGAGGGGGAAAAGATGAAAAAGATTTCCTTAGTTTATATCAGTCTAAGCGGCAACACGGAGAGTTTTGTAACACGTTTGAAAGCTTATTTGTTGGAGCAGTATGAGAACATTGAAGTAGAAAAAATTCATATTAAAGACTTGGTCAAGGAAGGAGAAGACTTCTTTGAGATGACCAACCCGTATGTGGCTTTTCTACCGACTTACCTCGAAGGTGGCAATGGAGTTGACAATGGAGATGTGGAAATCTTGACCACTCCAGTAGGTGACTTTATCGCATATGGTGATAATGCTAGCAAGTGTTTTGGTGTCGTAGGATCGGGTAACCGCAATTTTAACAACCAATACTGTTTGACCGCCAAACAATATAGCCAGCGCTTTGGTTTTCCAGTCCTAGCTGACTTTGAAATGCGTGGTATGCTAGGAGATATCAAAAAGGTTGCTGGGATTATTGCAGAGCTTTATGAACTTGAATCCTTGTAAGAGGATAGAGTTGCTGGGCTAGATTTTATCCCATGGATCATAGAATTATTTCAAAAGAGAACAGTTCAAATGAGTAAATTACAGAGATCATTTTTAAAGTATATAAAACGCAAACCAAGCTTCAAGGATATTATGCTATGCAGTGCCTTGCTACTATTAGCGATTGCTCTGCTACTGTTCTCTGAGAAAATTTTTGATGAAAATGTAGCACCAGTTGGAACCATGGTATCCTTAGGGATTGTTATCCTGGTAGGAATCTTAGCTGTCAGAAATAAATAAAAAGACTCGAGAAATGTCATCTCGAGTCTTTTTGTTAGTTGCGAATTTCGTCAACGATTTCTTTTGAAATGGGAATCCCTAAACGGTAGCCTTTGTTGATGTAGTCAATGACATCATTGATATTTTCTATCGTTTGGATTTTTTCTTTGATAGTTGCACGAAAATCTTGATCTTTCAATAGTTGGTCCTGAAGCAGTCTTTGAAGTTTCTCTTTTTCATATTTGTTGACAAGAAAGAGAAAAAGAAGACTGATAACAACTAAGATATAAGCGTATTGGCTCATAAAAATTCTCCCTAGGTGATAAAGAAGTAAGTGGTTAGAGAAAAACGAATATCTTCGCCTTTCGAGTGATGATAGTATAAAGCAATTCTTATAGGCTTGTGCCTTAGTTACTTAGATTGCTTTGCAATAAATTAATTTAATAGATCACGACATGCATCCAAATAAGTCGATATTATTTATTTGGATGCATTAGTAAGGCGTTTAGGCTAATCGCCTCATTTACGACGTCGTGGCCCCTAAATCGATTATATTTAGGGAGCTTGACTAGTGAAGCAGTTAGCTAGTCCGCATAAAAGCGGCTAGCGTCTAACAATTATGAATTTTAGTTACAGTCACTTGAAGATTACGACGTCTTTCGGTAGAAATCGATAATATTTCTATCGAAAGACTAGTGAGGCGCCTAGCCAAAGTCCGAATAGGATTTGGCGTTAGTTACTTAGCTTGCTTTACAATAAAGTGATTAAAAGCCTACGACATGAGCCTGACCAAATCGATATTATTTGGTTAGGTGAATTAGTGAAGCGTTTAGGCAAGTCGCCCGGTAGCGATTGCCGTCAAGAGACTAGGAACTTTAGTTCCAGTAATTTGAAGATTACGACGTTCTATAACATAAATCGATGTTATTTATGTTATAGAACTAGTGAGGCAGTTAGCTAGTCCGCATAAAAGCGGCTAGCGTCCAACAATAGGAACCTTTAGTTCCAATTGTTGGTACTGAATCACATCTTCTCTGGCGCCTCTACACCCAACAGACGAAGTGCTTCTTTGAGGACGACTGCTGTTGCATAGCTAAGGGCTAGACGGCTGTCACGTTCTGGACTTTCATCTAAGATACGAGTGTGGGCATAGTATTTGTTAAAGGCTTGCGCTAAGCTGATTGCAAATTTAGCGATGATAGAAGGTTCATAATTATCAGCTGCACGTTTAATAATACGTGGGAAGTCTTGAATTAACTTAATGATTTCCCAGCTTTCAGCATCGTTCAAGCTATAGTTGGCACCTGCTTCAGGTTTGAAACCGGCTTTACGCAAGATTGATTGGATACGAGCATATGCATATTGAACATAAGGGCCAGTCTCCCCTTCGAAGGATACCATAGCTTCAAGGTCGAAGTCATATCCATTTGTACGGTCAGTTTTAAGGTCATAGAATTTAATGGCACCAACCCCAACAGCATGAGCGACCTGGTCTTTGTTTTCAAGTTCTGGATTTTTGGCTTCGATCTGCGCTTTAGCACGGCTGATGGCTTCTGCAACAGTTGGTTCTAGCAAGATAACATTCCCTTTACGAGTAGAAAGTTTTTTCCCTTCTTTTGTAACCAAGCCAAACGGAACATGGACAATGTCTTGGCTCCAATCGTAACCCATTTCTTGCAAGACAGCCTTGAGTTGTTTGAAGTGAGCAGATTGTTCTTGACCAACGACATAGATAGATTTGGCAAACTGATACTCGTTTTTACGGTAGAGGGCCGCAGCCAAGTCACGTGTGATGTAGAGAGTTGCACCGTCAGATTTCTTGATAAGAGCTGGGTGTTCAATTCCATATTTTTCAAGATTAACAACTTGAGCACCTTCTGATTCGACTAATAGTCCTTTTTCAGCGAGAATGTCTACAACTGCATCCATTTTATCATTGTAGAAGGCTTCTCCGTTGTAGCTGTCAA
>CAKPXD010000047.1 GCA_934201655.1 uncultured Streptococcus sp.
ACATCAACGAAAACGTAACAGATGAACAAATTGCACAATCTAAGAAAGACTTGGAAACTGCAAAAGAATCTCCAGCGCTTGGATTCATCTTTAACACTGACAACGTGAAATCTGAAATCTCAGCTATCACTAACACTATGCAACAATTCGATACAGCTATCAACACTGGTACTGTAGACCCAGAAAAAGCTATTCCAGAATTGATGGAAAAACTTAAATCTGAAGGTGCTTACCAAAAAGTATTGGATGAAATGCAAAAACAATACGACGAATTCTTGAAAAACAAAAAATCTTAAGATAGATTGATTTCGTGTATTCATTCCTAAAAGATGCGATCACTGCCTTGTCTGGAGTTTTCCAGACGGGGTGGTGATTCTTTTTTGAGTAAATACATATAATTATCTATATTTGAAAGGCAGGCATTTGCCTTACAAGTAGCGTTAGTAATTGGTACATGAAAAAATACCATCTACTCTTTAAAATCAGTGCAATCTTATCCCACTTACTTATTTTTTGTATATGGACTTTTTCAGCCAACACTTATAATCCAAAACTATTGGCAATTTTCTTCTCAAATTGGCAATTTTTTCTGGATTTGAAATCTTATCAGTCTTGTCTTTATTGGTATCATGATAGGTATTTTAGTCAAGATAGGCCATGAAGATCTTTTTGTTAATTTTTCTTCTTCAAATATTTAATTAAAACAAGATCTGAAAATGGGTCTTGTTTTTTTATTTTTCGGTCAAATAAATTGCATTCGCTTTCTTGGGAGAGTATACTGTTATAGTTGAATGAAAATTTCTGATAATTTAATCTTAGAAAAGAGAAGCAAATGTCAAAAGATATTCGAGTTTTACTTTACTATAAATATGTTTCCATCGAAAACGCGGAACAATTTGCTGCAGACCACTTGGCTTTCTGTAAATCAATCGGCCTCAAAGGTCGTATCCTAGTCGCTGACGAAGGGATCAACGGAACCGTTTCTGGTGACTACGAAACAACGCAAAAATACATGGACTACGTTCACAGCCTTCCAGGGATGGAAGACCTCTGGTTCAAGATTGACGAAGAAAGTGAGCAAGCCTTCAAGAAGATGTTCGTTCGCTACAAAAAGGAAATCGTTCACCTTGGTTTAGAGGATGATAACTTTGACAACGACATCAATCCTCTTGAAACAACAGGTGCTTACTTGTCACCAAAAGAATTTAAAGAAGCCCTCCTGGATGAAGATACAGTGGTCCTTGATACTCGTAATGACTATGAGTACGACCTTGGACACTTCCGTGGGGCTATCCGTCCAGACATTCGCAACTTCCGTGAATTACCACAATGGGTCCGTGATAACAAAGAAAAATTCATGGATAAACGTGTCGTTGTTTACTGTACAGGTGGAGTCCGTTGTGAGAAATTCTCAGGTTGGATGGTACGTGAAGGCTACAAAGATGTTGGTCAATTGCATGGAGGAATTGCGACTTATGGAAAAGATCCAGAAGTTCAAGGGGAACTTTGGGATGGGAAAATGTATGTCTTTGACGAACGTATTGCAGTCGATGTCAACCATGTCAATCCAACTATCGTAGGGAAAGACTGGTTTGATGGAACACCATGTGAACGTTATGTCAACTGTGGAAATCCATTCTGTAACCGCCGCATCTTGGCATCAGAAGAGAACGAAGACAAATATCTTCGTGGTTGCTCGCACGAGTGCCGTGTTCACCCACGTAATCGCTATGTTTTAGAACATGAATTGACACAAGACCAAGTCATCGAGCGTCTAGCAGCGATTGGTGAGAACCTAGATCATTCTGAAGTCGTATAATAGTATCAACAGTCCTGACGGGCTGTTTTTCTATGCTTTTGACCAAAAAATCTTAAATTTGTTTCTGCATCTTTCAGGAAAATGGTGTATACTATATGTAAACGATTTCAAAGGAGACCATTTATGGTGAAAACATTTTTTATTCCAAATAAACAAAGTATTTTAGGACAACAGGAGATTCTTACAGCTAAGTCAGTCTTGGCCCTAGTAGATGGCCTAGAGTCACATAGTTATGATGCAGTCTATCTTCGTCAACCACTTAATCGCCTCGAGTATATCGAGTGTGGAATCGTAGGCAAGTCTCAATTTCTCTTTAAAGTTCGTTATGTAGATGCTCAAAAAGGCTATCAAGTGATCATTCCTGACTTAATTACAAGAGCTGACTGGGAAATTGTAGAAGCTCTCTTGCAAGCCTTGTCTAGCAAGGTTGGTGAATCTGTTGAAGGTTTGTCAGACTTTGATTTGGAAGACTATTTCCAAGAAACTGTTAAAAACTATTTGTCAGACAAGGCAGCTAGCCTATATTTCTGTCAAGGAATTCTTTCGCCTGTTTATTTTGATAAGAAGGATTTGGAAATTTTCCTAGAAGAAGATGGCTTGGCACGTTTTGAAGAGTTAGTCAAGAAGGTTCAAGGTTCAGATGCTTACCCTGCCAACGCTAAATTTTATCCAGATGGAGAAGGTAAGGTTCATGGTATCTACCACCTAGCTCAGGGAGTAAAAACTATTTTACCAAAAGAACCTGTGATTCCAGCGCCTTACGTTGAACAGTTAGTAGGCAAGGAGCTTGTTTGGGAGATTGATTTGGTAAAAATCTCTGGAGACGGTTCAAAACCAGAAGACTATGAAGCAGTAGCTAGACGGGATTATCAAGCCTTTTTAGAAGCTTTGCCAAAAGAGTTCTATCAGGACTTAGATGCTAACCAAGTAGAAGTAGGACCTGTTTCAGGGGAAGATTTTGAGAACGTAGTAAAAGGTAACTAGAGGCCTAAATGAAAGATATTAGTTTTAAATAATGTGAAAAGGCAGATCGTTTGATCTGTTTTTTGTGTACACAAAAAAATCCTGTCAGAGTGACAGGATTTTATCTTACATAAAAGCAAGGATTCGAAGATAGTCAAAAACAAGAGCCATTTCTGCTAGGAAAAAGAGAAATAGAACACCACCGTTGACTAGGAAAGCTAAGAGAAGGCGATAGAAGGGATCAGTTTGACTATCCTTGCTAGGTCTTGAGATGAAGTAGAGATTGGCCAAGAGAGTCAGACCAATGCTAATCAAGCAAAGCAATACTGCAAATCGTAGACCATTAAAAAGAGCGAAGAAACTAGCAATACCTGTCAAGAGAACTGGGATAGCCAAGAGTCTGCTATGTGCTTGAAAGGCTCTTTCTAATGTCCAATCACTGTCCTGGTCGACAAAACGTTTGACTACGAATCCACCCATGAGAATTGAAAAGAAGAAGAGACTTGTCGCTACTAGGATGGAGAAGACCGAGAAGAGATTGAGAGATGGGAATTGTTCCATGAAGTGAGCATCGATGCTTGCCATACGACCATAGTAGCCTTGTTTGGCGTGATAAACTATAAAGAGAAAACTTGTAGCAGAAAAGATAGTTAGGAGCGCAAAGGCATTATAACTATGTTTTTTATCTGAACCAATGCTTGCTGTTGGCTCTTTAAGGGCACCTTGTAACCAAATCCAAAAATCAGCCAATTCTTCTTTGAAGATTGCCGTTTTTGTAGGGACAGGATCTGGAACAAATGGACTTTCCAAAGATTTGCTAGGCTGAGGTACTTCCTTAACTGGTTTTTCTGCTTTGTCTGTCTTTGTTGCCGGCTCTTCTTCAGGTTCTTCTTGTTCTTCAGCCTCTACTTTTTCTAGGTCAGTTTCCTGATTTTCAGGATTGGCTTGGGAATTTTCCTCGACTACTGGCAACTCTTCTTTTTCTTTTAGTTCTTCCTCGGGAATGACTGGATCAGATGGACTTTCTTTTTTCTCATTGTTGGCTGTTTTCTCGAAATCAGCACTTTCGAACCATTCTTGAGTCATGATGGGACCTCCTTTTTTATTTCTTGTTTGAGTAGTAATGATTAACTATTATTCATGATCTCTCGAATTAGGTGAGCGATCCGGTTCGTCTGGAATGTTGATATCTTGACCTGCCTTTACGACGAGGAGATCTTGCGTATCTTTTTTCTCTACTTTGTAAGGATTTGAGAATTCTTCGTCCCTATTTACATTATTTCCCTGGGCAGGATTCACTCCTTCTCGAGTTCGATGATAAATAGCTCCGTATTCTGATGAAAGATTGAGATTGATTCGTTCAAGCTCTTTTCTTGATAACATGAGCGATATGTCATTTTCTGCCTCAAATTCTACCTTACCGTGCACTTGGATGTCGTCAGCAGAGATATGTTCATGTTCTGCTTGGATACGGCTATCTGTTAGACTGGTTCCAAATACATTGACGATTCCAGCTGTGGTCAGTTGGCTGTTTTTGATCTCGCTATTAGTGATACGAAGAAGATAGCCATTTGACTGGATCTTGGCATTGCTGACTTTTACATCGGCAATCGAAAGGACACCGTGGTCGACCTGGGCAGTTATGTTTTTTAATTCTCTTCCTTTTGGTAGTGATAGAACGACTTCGTCATTACGTCTAGAGACTCCGCTTGCGATAAATAGGATACCCTCGATACTAGAACCTACAGAAGGACGTGTAGTTGGCTTGGTGTCTGAAATCTCAAGAGTTTTTTCTTTGATAGAATGTTGGAGATTTTCTTTTTCAGAGATAGTTGGATGATACTGAAGGTGAATCTTGTCATCGCTAGATTCTCTAATGACTAACGAATGTTCTGTCAGTGACATGTTAAGATTTTCAATATCTTGATCAAAAACGAGCTCTTCCATTCGGCTCTCAAAGACTGGTTTTTGTGACATTGCAAGGAGGCTTCTGACACCATCGGTTTGGATGCCGATGATCATCATGGCAAAACCGATGATACTAGTAACAACACCAAAGATAAGAAATCCTTTTGTTAATTTACGCATGACTTTCACCTCTCTTTCCTCTATTAAGAATCCACTGAATAAGTCGAAGGATTAGTATTCCAAAGAAACGGGTCACATAGGAAGTCGCTAGCAAGACTAGGGATGAAGCTCCAATAGCTAGCAAACCTCCACCAAAAATCAGCATAAAAGCAGATGTCGATTCAGCCAGAACGTAGAAGCTTTCAAATAGGAGAACGCCTCCTAGGATGAGTCCAGCTGCTGATACAGCAAAGAAGGCTAAAAGTGCACTAATCGCAGCGATAAAAATCCCGATGATAGCCATGAGAAGACCAATCCCGACTGGAATCCCAATAGGTGCAGCCAGAAGTGCGAGGATTGCGATTTGTAAAACCTGACGGTTGTTCTTATTGGAATTATCTTCGTTGATTTTTTTATCAAGAAGTGTTGTCAGGATGTCATGGGCAGCCTCTTTTGGACTACCGAGGCTAGCTATGAGTTCTTCCTCACCTTCTGGACCAGCATCATCAAAGAGTTCTTTGAAGTAGTCCATGGCTTCGATGCGATCAGATTGAGGAAGCTTCATCAGATAGGCTTCAAGCTGATTCAAATATTCAGTTCTTGTCATGGCGAATGCTCCCTTCTATGATGCCATTGATAGTGTCAGTGTAGAGTGTCCACTCTTCTCTGAGTACAAATAGTTGCTCCTCCCCAATCTCTGTTAAGGAGTAGTATTTCCGCATCCGACCTTGGTATTCGCGAGAGTATGTAGTCAGATAGCGGTTGGTATCCAGTTTTTTCAAGATGGGGTAGAGGGTAGATTCCTTGATTTTGGCAATGAGTTTAATGGTTTGGCTAATCTCATAACCATAGGAATCCCCTTGTTCTAGAATGGCCAAGATGAGAAATTCAATCAAAGCCGCTGATGTCGGAAAATACATGGGGCACCTCCTTTTTAGTATATAAAAATTTTATATATAATTATTCTACACATACATCATACAACTAAATGTAAGCCCTGTCAAGAAATATGTATAAAATTTTTATATATAAAAAAATCTTCTAGTGAAAACTAGAAGATTAGAGGATTTTATCTGCTCGATCTACCATAAATAGGGAGATTGTCATGATGATATCAATAACTAGAAGAGCCAATACAGCTGGGATCCAGGAATGGAACATGTCAAAGCTGTAACCAAAGAGAGTTGGACCGACAGCTGCCAAAATGTAGCCTCCGGTCTGGGCAAGTCCAGACAATTGGGCCGTCTTTTCAGGTGAGCTTGTTTTGATGGAGAAGCAAACCATGAGATAAGGGAAAAGAGCGCTACAGGCAGTACCAATCAAGAGATGCGCTACTAACCAGTAGAGGAAGCTGTTGCTCGGGTATAAGAGCATGGCAATTCCAAGCAATCCGGCGATAGAGATGACTGTCAGCATGATTTGACGGTGACGATTGGACAAACGAGTCGTTAAACTTGGAATAGTCATCGAGAAGGGGATACTAGTTAGAGAAAAGATCGAAGCTAAAAGACCGGCATCTGTGTGAGATAAGCCAGCACTGATTGCCATGGTAGGTAACCAGGTCATACTGGTATAGAAGAGTAAGGACTGAAGTCCACCGAATACAATAATAGCCCAAACCTGCTTGTTTTTTAGGATGTTCTCTTTCTTTTGTTTTTTCTCACTTCCTTTTAGAAAATGATTGTGACGATGATTGGGGAACCAGACAATTAAAGTGAGTAGGCAGACCAAGGATAAACAGAGGATCAAGCCTTTCCAAGATGTCGCCTGAGTAATGGGTACAGAGAGATAGGAAGCAAGAGCCGTTGTAATCCCCATAGAGGTCACATAGATGGTTGTTAGAAAGCCAATCTTTTGTGGGTGATTGGCCTGAATGGCGCTAGGAAGGAGCACGTTAAAGATCGCAATACTTGCTCCGATGAGTAAAGTCCCTAGATAGAGTAGAGGAAGATTAAAGATACGAATCACTGAACCGATGGTCAATACGATTAGACTATAGGTGAAAAGGTGCTCGAGTCCAATTTTTTGAGCTAAACGAGTCGCAAAAGAGGAGAAGAGGGCAAACATCAAGAGAGGGAGACTGGTCAAAACACCAAGTGAACTAACTTCCACGCCTAAACCTTGGGCAATATCTCCCAAAACAGTTGGTAAAGCTGTGAAAGGAGCTCTTAAGACCGCTCCAATTAAGATAATTCCTAGAATAAAAAAGAGTGATCGTTTTTTCATGTGAACCTCAATAAGCTGATTTTGATAACAGCTTATTTTAAGGCTTTTTCCTATAGATGTCAAGATGGCGTGAGGGAATCCATCTTTTAGCTGCGAAAAATCATTGAAAAAAGTTTGATAGATTTACTAGTTTTTTTCTTGTATTCAAATAAAAATAGGAAAGTCTGAAAATTTGTGATAAAATAGTGAAAGAAAATCTATATATTGGAGAAGTACTGTGTCTGAAAATCGTAAATTTAGCGTCTTGATGTCAGTCTATGTTAAAGAAAATCCAGCCTTTCTAGAAGAGGCAGTAGGGAGTATCTTACATCAAACGCTCAAACCTAGCGAAGTGGTCATCGTCGAAGATGGTCCGCTGACACCTGAACTGTATCAAGTTTTGGAGAAATTGGAAGCACAGTCAAGTATTCCAATCAAACGTTGCCCACTTGAGCAAAATCGTGGCTTAGGTTTAGCACTTCAGTACGGTGTCTTACAGTGCCAATATGACGTCATTGCCCGTATGGATACAGATGACATTGCTGTCGAAGACCGTTTCGAACAACAGTTCGAATTGATGGAAAAAGAAAACTTGGACCTGCTAGGTGGTCATATCGCAGAGTTTATCGACCAACCAGATGAGATTGTGTCTTACCGTCGTGTGCCGATTAAGCATGAGGATATCGTTGCCTACCAACGTATGAGAAGTGCCTTTAATCATATGACTGTTATGTTCAAAAGAAAGATGGTTCTAAAGGCTGGCAACTACGAAGACGGTCTCTATATGGAAGATGATCTCCTTTGGCTCAATATGATTAGTGCAGGAGCTCGAACTGGGAATGTGGACCAGATTCTATGTAAGGTGCGAGTGGGAGCAGGGATGTTTGAACGTCGTGGTGGTCTTCGCTATCTCAAACTCTATCGCCAAGCACGAAAGAGAATGCACGAGCGTGGACAGATTTCTTATGGTGAATATCTGAAAAGTGTCTTAATCCAAGTTGTTGTTGCACTTTGCCCAGGCTTTGTACGACAGTTTATTTTTTTAAAACTTCTAAGAAAAAGCAAGTAATTGTAGCCAATTGGATTTTAAAAATTTATCTGAAGATTACTAGAAAATGTGATTTTGTGTAGGAGGATACCATTCACATGAATAAAAAAATAACAGATTACGTAATTGATCTGGTTGAAGTATTAAATAAACAACAGAAACAAATTTTTTGGGGATTTTTTGATATTGCCAGTATGGTCTTATCAATTATTGTTTCCTATATTCTATTTTATGGCTTGATTAATCCAGCCCCGGTAGACTATGTCATTTACACAGGTCTAACCTTCCTTTTCTACCAACTGATAATTGGATTCTGGGGGTTGAATGCTAGTATTAGTCGATATAGCAAAATAACAGATTTCATGAAGATTTTCTTCGGAGTAACTATCAGTAGTATCTTATCTTATGTGATCTGTTATGCTTTCTTGCCGCTCTTTTCTATCCGCTTTATCGTACTCTTTATCCTATTAACAACTTTCTTGATTCTACTTCCTCGTATCACTTGGCAGTTGATTTACTCAAGACGTAAAAAGGGTAATGGAGAAGGAGAACACCGCCGTACCTTCTTGATTGGTGCCGGAGATGGTGGTGCGCTCTTTATGAACAGCTACCAGCATCCTACCAGTGACCTTGAACTAGTTGGGATTCTGGATAATGATGAAAAGAAAAAAGGACAAAAACTTGGGAAAATCCCAGTTTTGGGTTCTTATGATGATCTACCAGAATTGGCTAAACGCTACAGAGTTGAAAAAGTTATCGTTGCGATTCCGTCTCTAGATCCATCTGAATATGAACGAATCCTGCAAATGTGTAACGGTATCGGTGTAAAATGCTTTAAAATGCCGATGATTGAGTCAGTTGTGCAAGGTATCCAGCCTCAAGTAGGTGGTTTCCAGAAAATTGATATCACGGACCTGTTGGGACGTAAAGAGATTCAGCTTGATGAATCACGCCTGGGTTCTGAAATCACTGGCAAAACAATCTTGGTGACTGGAGCCGGAGGTTCTATTGGTTCAGAAATCTGCCGTCAAGTTAGTCGATTCAATCCTGAACGTGTCGTTTTGCTCGGTCATGGAGAAAACTCTATTTATCTGATTTACCATGAATTGATTCGCAAGTTCCAGGAAATTGATTTTGTTCCTGTCATTGCCGATATTCAAGATTACGATCGTTTGCTTCAAGTTTTTGAACAGTACGAACCAGCGATTGTTTACCATGCTGCAGCCCATAAACATGTTCCGATGATGGAGCGTAATCCAAAAGAAGCCTTCAAGAATAACATCCTTGGAACTTATAATGTTGCTAAGGCAGTTGACGCTGCTCGAGTTCCAAAAATGGTCATGATTTCGACAGATAAGGCCGTTAATCCACCAAACGTAATGGGAGCAACTAAACGTGTGGCTGAGTTGGTTGTCACAGGATTTAATCAACGTAGCCAATCTACCTACTGTGCGGTTCGTTTCGGTAACGTACTCGGTAGCCGTGGTAGTGTAATTCCTGTCTTTGAACGTCAGATTGCTGAAGGTGGGCCTGTAACGGTGACAGACTTCCGAATGACTCGTTACTTTATGACCATTCCAGAAGCTAGTCGCTTGGTGATTCATGCGGGTGCTTATGCAAAAGATGGAGAAGTCTTTATCCTTGATATGGGCAAACCAGTACGCATTTATGATTTGGCTAAGAAAATGGTTCTACTCAGTGGTCATACTGAAAATGAAATTCCAATCGTAGAAGTAGGTATTCGCCCAGGTGAAAAACTATACGAAGAGTTGCTTGTATCAACTGAATTAGTTGATAATCAAGTAATGGACAAAATCTTTGTTGGTAAAGTAAATGTAATGCCTCTTGAGATGATCAATCAGAAGATTGAAGAGTTCCGTACCTTGCAAGGTTCTGAATTGAAGAGAGCAATCATAGCTTTTGCTAAT
>CAKPXD010000048.1 GCA_934201655.1 uncultured Streptococcus sp.
CAACTGAAGAAATCAGAAAGAATCCAGATGCTATTGTCACAGGTCGTGATTACTTCCAAGTGATTTCATACTTGGAGCGCATCGGTGACTATGCTAAAAATATCTGTGAATGGGTTGTTTACTTTGAAACAGGTAAGATTGTCGAATTGTAAAATTGATTAAATATACAGAAAAAGGAGCTTAATAATGAATAAAAGCTTCTTTTTTTGTTTAAGAAAATGAAAAAATAAATAAATATAAAATTTATACTTGACAAATGAGGTTTGCTGAGTTATAATTATACAAATTTGACAGAGAGGTTGTTTATTTATGAAATTAAAAAAATGGATATTTGTCTTATGTAGTTTTCTTGCAAGTTTCTTTTTAGTTGCTTGCCAATCATCTAGCTCAAGCTCACAGTCTGCAGTAGAGGCAATCAAACAAAAAGGTAAATTAGTAGTCGCAACTAGCCCAGACTATGCACCATTTGAGTTTCAAGCACTTGTGGATGGTAAGAACCAAGTCGTCGGTGCTGATATTGATATGGCACAAGCTATCGCTGATGAACTTGGAGTGAAATTGGAAGTTTCCAGCATGAGTTTTGATAATGTCTTGACCAGTCTACAAACAGGGAAAGCAGATTTGGCCATTGCGGGAATCAGTGCAACTGAAGAAAGAAAAGAAGTCTTTGATTTCTCAATTCCTTACTATGAAAACAAAATTAGCTTCCTAATCAGAAAAACTGATCTTGAAAAATACAAAGATTTAGATTCTTTAGCAAGTGCAAATATTGCAGCTCAAAAAGGAACTGTTCCTGAATCTATGGTCAAAGAGCAACTTCCTAAAGCGCAGTTGACTTCATTGACAAATATGGGTGAAGCTGTTAATGAACTTCAATCAGGTAAGGTTGATGCTGTTCATATGGATGAGCCAGTAGCCCTCAGCTATGCAACAAAAAATTCTGACTTGGCTGTTGCAACAGTAAGCTTGACTATGAAAGAAGGCGAAGAAAATGCAGTAGCTATCAAGAAAGGCAACTCAGATTTGAAGGAAGTAGTTGATAAGGTTATTCAAAAACTGAAAGATGACGGTACTTATCAAACATATCTTGAAAAAGCTGCCAAGCTAACAGAAGTAGAGCAATAAAAAAACAGAGGCTGGGACAAAAGTCCTAGCCTCTCAATTGTCATTGGATTATCAAGCAAGACGCAGTGGTTGAGTGGGCTCTACTACGCTGATTCCATCAGCTTTTACAGCCTTACTCAACTGTGCGGAGGTGGGACGACGAAATCGAATTCTAACGAATTACCGATTTCGTCGTCCCACTCTCTGTTTTTAAGTAATTTAATGTTGCTTCAAGATTTTCTAAAGGAACCTTAGCAAATTGATAAGGGCAAGTCTCAATGTAAGACGATTCGAAAAAGTCTAGATTTAAAGAGCTATGTTTGAGGCTTGCAATCTTAGGATAGTTCCTGAGATCAAGCAAAAGTCCATCATGGAGAGGATAGTTTGGTAGGGAAAGGGGATAAGTTTTTAATAGCTTATGAATGAAGTCTTGACTTTTCTCTTGCAGTGCCAATCTTGCTACTCTATTTTTTTCAAAGAGTTGACTATCAATATATAGTGATAAAGCCTTTTGCATAATGAGGTTGTTATCATAGTCCAGAATGTTTTTGTAGGCCACAAAAAGACCTTTAATAGGATTTGGTAGTATGAGAGCAGTGATTCGAAGTGCGGGGAAAATACTTGTTGAAAAAGACTTGATGTAGATGACCAAATCATTTTGATCCAAATAATGAAAGGTTTGTCCCATTTTAGAATCTAGATCTCCCAGATAATCATCTTCAACGATATATATTTGATATTTGGCTGCTAGATCAAGGATAGCACGTTTCTCATCTTCAGAATAAGAATGTCCTAGAGGATAATGAAACCGAGGAATGGTATAGAAAAATTTAATGTTGCCACTTTTAAAATGTTCCTCAAGTTCATTCAGGTCAATACCATCTACTCTACGTTCAATGGTTTGAAAGGTGATGTTTTGAGCCAGTAGCAGTTGATTCATTCGGTGATAGGTCGGTTGTTCAACCAGTATTTCCTGAGCTTGTCCTGGAAAGTCAATCTGAGAGAGAATAAACAGAGCTTGTTGGGTTCCAGTTGTCATGACTAACTGGTCTGGTTTGCTATAGATTGCTTGGTCAAAGAGCAAGGAATGAACAGACTCTCGTAATTCTTCTAGTCCCTCTTGGTTTTCATAGTAGTTGTAGAGATAATTTTCTCGTCCAATCAAGCTTTCATTGACGCAAAGCCGAAAATCATCATAGGCAGCTACATGTTCATCGTTAACTGATATAATTAGGTCTTCGTGACTGGTTTGTTGTTCCAAAACATAATAACCACTTTGGGGCTTGGAGTAGATGTAATTTTCGTATCGAAGTTCCATGAGGGCACGCTGAATAGTGTCCTTACTGCAGTGGAAATCTTGACTGAGTCTTCGGATAGAAGGCAGGCGACTTCCTGTTTGAAGTTTTCCTGATTCAATCTCTTCTTTTAAATAGTGAACAACTTGTTCGTACTTACTTTCTTGCTTCATTCCAGACCTCTCTTGATTTTGTTACATTGTACCTTTTTTTTAGACGTTTGGCAATGTTAAAAGGCTTTCCAACGTTCAATTCTAAGAAGAAATATGATATACTTAGAAAGTAAAATTTTCAAAGAAGAGTGAGATGATAAAGGTGCAAGAACCAGTTAAATTATTCCAATACAATACTTTGGGAGCCTTGATGGCTGGACTTTACGGTGGAACCATGACCGTTGGTGAATTGCTTGAACATGGCGATTTAGGACTAGGAACCCTAGATTCTATCGATGGGGAGTTAATTGTCTTAGATGGAAAGGCTTATCAAGCTAAGGGGTCAGGTGATAAACCTGAAATCGTAGAAGTGTCGCCAGATGCTCTGATTCCTTATGCGGCAGTTGTACCCCACCAGGCAGAAGTTATTTTTCGTCAGCGTTTTGAAATGACTGATCAGGAACTTGAAAAACGTATTGAGTCCTACTATGATGGGGAAAACCTATTTCGTTCGATTAAGATTCACGGTGATTTTAAACACATGCATGTTCGCATGATCCCAAAATCAACAACTGAAACAAAGTTTGCTGAGGTTGCGACTCATCAGCCTGAATATAGCTGTGACAATATTTCAGGAACAATTGTTGGTTTCTGGACGCCAGAGATTTTTCATGGAGTTAGTGTTGCTGGTTACCATTTGCACTTTATCTCAGACGATTTAACCTTTGGTGGCCACGTTATGGACTTTGTTATCAAGGAAGGAATTGTAGAGGTAGGAGCTGTTGACCAGCTGGATCAACGTTTTCCTGTCCAGGACCGTCAGTACCTCTTTGCTAAGTTTAATGTTGATGAGATGAAAAAAGATATCGATCAGGCTGAATAAAAGGAGAAAAGTATGAAAATTCATGTAATAACTACTATGATAGCTTTAGTTGTATTACTCATAGCAGCCATTTGGTATACAAAAAAGAAATACAAGATTAACCTTTCGGTACTAGGTCTTGGGGCAGTGGCATTCTTTGTTTCTTCTCAAGTCTTGGAGAAAATCATTCACCTTTTGGTGCTTCATCCACAAAAAGACGGAACCATTTCGCTCATGCAGGAGCATCCTTTTTTATATGTCCTTTATGGAATTGCTATGGCAGCTATCTTTGAAGAAACGGCTCGTCTTATCTTCTTTAAATGGTTAGAGAAGAAGAGAAACTTAGAAGATTCAGATGCCCTAGCTTATGGATTGGGGCATGGTGGATTGGAGTTGCTCTACCTAGGAATGGGAAGTTTGATTAGTCTTTTGATCCTCCTTTCATTATTAGAGTCTCCAAATCCCGATGTAGCAAATCTCCTTCCCAAAACTACACTCGAAACAGTCCAATCTCTATCTGGATGGCAGGTTTATTTACTCGGTGTTGAGCGTGTGCTTGCTCTGGTGATGCAAATCGGACTCTCTTTCTGGGTTTATCAAGCAGTCCGTCAAAAGAATTGGATTTACCTAGTAGCTGCATATGGTTTGCACGCCTTATTCGATCTAGCTCCTAGTCTTTCACAGGTTGGTTGGATTTCAAATCCGCTTCTTGTCGAAGGATTGTTAGCAGTGGAAGTTGTTTTATTTGTATACTTTACAAAGTCAATTTTTTATAAAAAACAATAAACTAAAAGAGGCCTAGCCTCTTTTTAATTTGTATGAATAAAAAAGCTTTTCAAATCGTCGAAAAAAATCGCTAAAAATGGTATAATGGAATGAATTTTATAAAAGGATAAGAAAAATGACTGTATTAGATAAATTAAAAGAAACCTTAGAAGGAATTGATATTCGATTCGATGAGCCATTGAAAACTTATACCTATACCAAAGTCGGAGGGAAGGCGGATTACTTAGCTTTTCCTCGCAATCATTATGAGATGGCCCGTGTGGTTAAGTTCGCTAATCAAGAAAATATCCCATGGATGGTTCTTGGAAATGCCAGTAATATTATCGTCCGAGAAGGCGGAATTCGTGGCTTTGTCATTATGTGTGACAAGCTCAACAATGTTTCAGTCGATGGTTACACCATTGAAGCAGAAGCGGGAGCTAACTTGATTGAGACCACTCGTATTGCTCTACGACATAGTTTGACAGGATTTGAGTTTGCCTGTGGAATTCCAGGAAGCGTCGGTGGAGCTGTCTTTATGAACGCTGGTGCTTATGGAGGTGAGATTTCTAATATTTTGCAGTCTTGCAAAGTATTGACCAAGGATGGGGAAATCGAGACTTTATCAGCCAAGGACTTAGCCTTTGGTTACCGTCATTCAGCTATTCAAGATTCTGGAGCAGTAGTTTTATCAGCTAAATTTGCACTATCTCCAGGGAATTATGAGACTATTAATCAAGAAATGGAACGTTTGACCCACCTTCGAGAACTCAAACAACCATTGGAATATCCATCATGTGGTTCTGTCTTTAAGCGTCCAGTTGGGCATTTTGCAGGGCAATTAATCTCAGAAGCTGGTTTGAAGGGCTACCGTATCGGTGGTGTAGAAGTCTCAGAAAAACATGCAGGCTTTATGATTAATGTAGCCGATGGGACTGCAAGAGACTATGAAGACTTAATTGAGTCTGTTATCGAAAAAGTTAAAGAACATTCAGGTGTTACCCTTGAACGAGAGGTTCGTATCTTAGGTGAGCACGAATAACATTATTATTAAACATTATACAAAGATTGGGATTTTATCGCTAGATATGGTTTGGGTCAATTCCTTACAGTTATTGCTAGCATTTAACGAGGTCCCAATCTGTTAATTTACGAAGAAAAAGGAATTTAGAGGAATTGAAAAAACCAATTATCGAATTCAGAAACGTTTCTAAAGTTTTTGAAGATAGTGACACTAAGGTTCTCAAGGATATTAACTTTGAGTTGGAAGAAGGAAAATTTTATACACTGCTAGGAGCTTCTGGTTCAGGAAAATCAACCATCCTAAATATCATTGCAGGTTTGCTAGACGCAACGACGGGTGATATTTTGCTAGACGGTGTTCGTATCAATGACATCCCGACCAATAAGCGCGATGTTCACACGGTCTTCCAATCTTACGCCTTGTTCCCACACATGAATGTCTTTGAAAATGTTGCCTTTCCATTGCGATTGCGAAAGGTCGATAAAAAAGAAATCGAAAAACGTGTCTTAGAAGTTCTCAAGATGGTACAGCTTGAAGGATATGAAAAGCGTTCTATCCGTAGGTTATCTGGAGGACAACGTCAGCGTGTAGCTATTGCGCGTGCGATTATCAACCAGCCACGTGTGGTACTCTTGGATGAGCCCTTGTCAGCCCTTGACTTGAAGTTGCGGACAGACATGCAGTACGAACTACGTGAACTGCAACAACGCTTGGGGATTACCTTTGTCTTTGTTACTCACGATCAGGAAGAAGCCTTGGCCATGAGTGACTGGATTTTTGTCATGAATGACGGTGAGATTGTTCAGTCTGGGACACCAGTTGATATCTATGATGAGCCCATTAACCACTTTGTAGCCACCTTTATTGGTGAATCAAATATCTTGCCAGGAACCATGATAGAGGACTACTTGGTCGAGTTCAATGGCAAACGCTTTGAAGCGGTCGATGGTGGGATGAAGCCAAATGAACCGGTCGAAGTCGTCATTCGTCCAGAGGACTTGCGCATTACTCTTCCAGAAGAAGGAAAACTTCAAGTGAAGGTCGATACGCAGCTCTTCCGTGGAGTTCACTATGAGATTATCGCCTATGATGAACTTGGTAATGAATGGATGATCCACTCAACTCGTAAGGCCATCGTTGGTGAGGAAATTGGTTTGGACTTTGAACCAGAAGATATCCATATCATGCGTCTCAATGAAACAGAAGAAGAGTTCGATGCTCGTATCGAAGAATACGTCGAAATCGAAGAGCATGAAGCAGGTTTAATTAACGCTATCGAGGAGGAGAGAGATGAAGAAAACAACCTCTAAACTCTTTGTAGTGCCCTACATGCTTTGGATTGCACTCTTTGTATTGGCACCCTTGGTCTTGATTTTTGGACAATCCTTTTTCAACATCGAAGGTCAGTTTAGTTTAGAAAACTATAAATCCTATTTTGCGTCACAAAACTTAACCTATCTGAAAATGAGTTTTAACTCAGTGCTCTATGCAGGAATTGTGACTCTAGTGACGCTTCTTATCAGTTATCCAACAGCCCTCTTTTTGACTCGTCTCAAACACCGTCAACTATGGCTTATGCTGATCATTTTACCAACCTGGATCAACCTACTTCTTAAGGCTTATGCCTTTATCGGGATTTTTGGTCAAAATGGCTCTATTAATCAATTTCTAGAATTTATCGGAATTGGTTCTCAGCAGTTGCTATTTACCGATTTCTCATTTATCTTTGTTGCAAGCTACATCGAGCTTCCATTTATGATTTTGCCCATCTTCAATGTCTTGGATGATATGGATAATAATCTCATCAATGCTAGCTATGACCTCGGTGCGACCAAGTGGGAAACCTTCCGTCATGTCATCTTCCCTTTGTCTATGAATGGGGTGCGAAGCGGAGTTCAATCTGTCTTTATCCCAAGTTTGAGTCTCTTCATGTTGACCCGTTTGATTGGGGGGAACCGAGTGATTACCTTGGGGACTGCCATCGAGCAGAACTTCTTAACCAATGACAACTATGGTATGGGGTCAACTATCGGTGTTGTTCTTATCCTGACTATGTTTATCACTATGTGGGTGACTAAGGAAAGGAGAGAACGATGAAAAAATTATCGAATCTTTACCTGGCCTTTGTCTTTATCGTCCTTTATTTGCCAATCTTTTACTTGATTGGCTATGCCTTCAATGCCGGGGATGATATGAATAGCTTTACAGGCTTTAGTTTGTCTCACTTTGAAACCATGTTTGGTGATGGAAGGCTCATGCTGATCTTGGTTCAAACCTTTTTACTAGCTTTTCTATCAGCCTTGATTGCGACAGTGATTGGTACCTTTGGTGCTATCTACATCTATCAATCACGTAAAAAGTACCAAGAAGCCTTTCTATCTCTCAATAACATTTTGATGGTTGCGCCAGACGTTATGATTGGTGCCAGCTTCTTGATTCTCTTTACCCAACTCAAGTTTTCACTTGGTTTTCTGACAGTCTTGTCCAGTCACGTGGCCTTCTCGATTCCTATCGTAGTGCTCATGGTCTTGCCTCGATTGAAAGAGATGAATGGGGATATGATCCATGCGGCCTATGACCTTGGAGCTAGCCAGTTCCAGATGTTCAAGGAAATTATGTTGCCATATCTGACACCTTCTATCATCGCAGGTTACTTTATGGCTTTCACCTATTCCCTAGATGACTTTGCTGTGACCTTCTTTGTAACGGGGAATGGATTTTCAACCTTGTCAGTCGAGATTTACTCTCGGGCTCGTAAGGGAATTTCGCTGGAAATCAATGCTCTTTCAGCCTTGGTCTTTCTCTTTAGTATTATCCTAGTAGTTGGATATTACTTCATTTCACGTGAGAAGGAGGAGCAAGCATGAAACGACTCTATTCATTTTTAGCAGGAATTTTAGCAATTATCCTTGTCTTGTGGGGAATTTCCTATCATCTTGATAGTAAAATCAATAGTCGTGATAGTCAAAAATTGGTCATCTACAACTGGGGAGACTATATCGATCCTCAACTTCTGGAGAAATTTACAGAAGAAACAGGAATCCAAGTTCAATATGAGACCTTTGACTCCAACGAAGCCATGTACACGAAAATCAAGCAGGGTGGGACAACCTATGATATTGCTATCCCAAGTGAGTACATGATTAACAAGATGAAGGACGAAGACCTTTTAGTTCCACTGGATTATAGTAAAATTGAGGGAATTGAGAATATTGGTCCAGAATTTCTCAATCAGTCTTTTGATCCAAATAACCAGTACTCTATCCCATACTTCTGGGGAACTTTGGGAATTGTCTACAATGAAACCATGGTGGAAGAAGCGCCTGAACATTGGGACGACCTCTGGAAACCAGAATACAAGGATTCAATCATGCTCTTTGATGGGGCGCGTGAAGTACTTGGGTTAGGTCTTAACTCACTAGGCTATAGCCTTAACTCAAAAGATCCAGAACAACTGTCACAAACGGTTGATAAACTGTATGAGCTGACTCCTAATATTAAGGCTATTGTAGCTGATGAGATGAAGGGTTACATGATTCAGAACAATGCTGCTATTGGTGTGACCTTCTCAGGGGAAGCTAGCCAGATGTTGGAAAAGAATCCTAACCTCAAATATGTTGTGCCGACAGAAGCAAGTAACCTCTGGTTTGATAACATGGTTATTCCTAAAACTGTCAAGAACCAAGATGCAGCTTATGCCTTCATCAACTTCATGTTGAAGCCTGAAAATGCTCTCAAGAATGCAGAGTATGTCGGCTATTCAACACCAAACAATGCTGCTAAGGAAATGCTCCCAGAGGAGACAAAAGAGGACAAGTCCTTCTATCCCGATGCAGATACAATGAAACACCTCGAAGTTTATGAAAAATTTGACCATAAATGGACAGGAATCTACAGTGACCTCTTCCTACAGTTTAAAATGTATCGGAAGTAGGAGTAGATAAAACAAAACGAACCAGTCAAGCTGGTTCGTTTTTTGTTTGCTTTCCCAGTTGACTCAATCATTAAAAAACGATATAATATTAGAGTTGAGAATTGATTTTCTCTCCATCTTAGTTCAGAGAATTGGCGGTGCTGCGAGCCATCTAAGATAGAAAATCATGCTACTCGATTGTAACAATTGCATAAGAATCAAGAATGACAAGTTCATTGAATGAAGGTGGTACCGCGGTTTTTCGCCCTTCGTGATATGAATTTGTCTTTTATTTTTGGAGGCGCTTATGAGAAGATTTCTTGTCAAACAAAAATTTCGCCTAGGTGGTGAACGCTTTGATATCAAAGATGAAATGGGCAATGTCGCCTATCAGGTTGAAGGTTCATTTTTTAAGATTCCTAAGACCTTTACTATTTTTGATAATTCTGGTGAACAGGTTAGTGAGATTAGTAAAGAAATGTTGACCTTCTTGCCTCGTTTTGAAATTCAATTGACTAACGGAGATAGCTTTTATATCCGAAAGAAGTTGACCTTCTTTCGAGATAAGTATGAGTTTGACAATCTGGGGC
>CAKPXD010000049.1 GCA_934201655.1 uncultured Streptococcus sp.
ACGTTGCAGCAGTAGTTGAAGTAAATGCTGAAACTGACTTCGTTGCGAAAAACGCTCAATTCGTTGAATTGGTAAATGCAACTGCAAAAGTAATCGCTGAAGGAAAACCAGCTAACAACGAAGAAGCTCTTGCTTTGACAATGCCTTCAGGTGAAACTCTTGAAGCAGCTTATGTGTCTGCAACAGCAACTATCGGAGAAAAAATCTCATTCCGTCGCTTTGCTTTGATTGAAAAAACAGATGCACAACACTTCGGTGCTTACCAACACAACGGCGGACGTATCGGTGTTATCTCTGTAATCGAAGGTGGAGACGAAGCGCTTGCTAAACAAATCTCAATGCATATTGCTGCGATGAAACCAACAGTTCTTTCTTACAAAGAATTGGATGAGCAATTTGTTAAAGATGAGTTGGCTCAATTGAACCACGTAATCGACCAAGATAACGAAAGCCGTGCAATGGTTAACAAACCAGCTCTTCCACACTTGAAGTATGGATCAAAAGCTCAATTGACTGATGAAGTTATCGCTCAAGCTGAAGCTGACATTAAAGCAGAGTTGGCTGCAGAAGGAAAACCAGAAAAAATCTGGGATAAGATCATCCCAGGTAAGATGGATCGCTTCATGCTTGACAACACTAAAGTTGACCAAGCATACACACTTCTTGCACAAGTCTACATCATGGATGACAGCAAGACAGTTGAAGCATACCTTGAATCAGTTAACGCTTCAGTAGTTGAGTTCGCTCGCTTTGAAGTTGGTGAAGGTATCGAAAAAGCTGCAAATGACTTTGAAGCTGAAGTTGCAGCTACAATGGCAGCAGCTTTGAATAACTAATAATAAAAAGAGGAAGCAGATTTGCTTCCTCTTTCTTATAGAAAAAATTACAAAGCCCTTGTTAAAGGGCTTTGTGTATTTAGGAGACTAGACTTCGAACTCATAGAGCGCTGTAGATAGGTAACGTTCTCCATTATCTGGTGCAAGCGCAAGGACTTTTTTACCTGCCCCAAGTTTTTTAGCAACTTCGATTGCTGCATAGATAGCTGCGGCAGAAGAAATACCTACCAAGAAGCCTTCTTTTCCACCAATTTCGCGACCAAGTGCAAGAGCATTGTCTGATGTCACGCGAACAATACCATCATAAGCTTCTGTATCAAGTGTTTCTGGGATGAATCCTGCAGAGATACCTTGAATTTTGTGAGGTCCTGGTTTTTCACCTGATAAGATTGCTGACTCATCTGCCTCAACTGCAAAAACTTGAATGTTTGAATTAGCCGATTTAAGAGCATGAGAGACACCAGAAATAGTTCCTCCAGTACCAACGCCAGCAACAAAGGCATCTAAACCATCAGCTCCGAAATCAGCTAGAATTTCAGCTCCTGTTGTTCTTTCGTGAACTTCTGGGTTAGCTTGGTTATTAAACTGTAATGGTAGGAAACCATCGCGTTCAGCAGCAATTTCTTGCGCTTTTGCAATCGCACCTTTCATTCCTTCACTACCGGGAGTGAGGACTAGTTCAGCACCATAAGCTTGGATGATTTTACGGCGTTCAACACTCATTGTTTCAGGCATAACGATGACAACTTTATAACCTTTAGCAGCGCCAACCCATGAAAGACCGATACCAGTGTTCCCGCTTGTTGCTTCTACAATAGTAGAGCCTGGTTTCAGTTTACCCTCTTGTTCTGCTTTTTCAATCATGCTGAGAGCAATGCGGTCCTTAACAGATGAACCTGGGTTAAAAGCTTCTAGTTTTACGTAAACGTCTGCTGCACCTTCTGGTACAATGTTATTCAATTTAACAATCGGTGTTTTTCCGATAAGTTCTGTGATATTGTTATAAATAGCCATGTTAGCACCTCTTTATATAAGATGCTTCTAGTATAACGCTATCTTAAACTTTTGTAAAATATAGAAATCCTATCGAAGCGATAGGATTTTTTTATAACAATCAGAAAAATAGTCAGTGTAAATCTAAAAATTGAGGCAAGATATTTAAAAGCGCTTTACACAAGGTTTACAGGGACTTCAACTTCTCGTAAGCCTTGATCTGTTAGGATAACCTTCCCATTAAAAAATTCTATGAGGGCAGCTTTGGTATCCTCTTTATCCTCTTTATCGACAAAGATAATTGTGTCAACTTGATCTGTAAAGTTGGTTTCGAGTTCCATAAGATTATGTTCTTTAAGAAAATTCCCATACTCTTGATATTGAGCATAACTCATTTGAATTTGAATCCCTGCTTGTTCTTTAATTTCAACAATTCCAATTTCTTTGACAGCTAAGGCTACACTACCTGCATAAGCGCGAATAAGACCACCTGCTCCAAGTTTGATACCACCAAAATATCTGGTAACAACTACACAAACATTGGTCAAATTATGATTTTCTAGAACTCCTAGCATAGGTACACCAGCAGTTCCACTTGGCTCCCCATCATCACTGGTTCGCTTGATTTCACTGCGCTCACCAATAATAAAAGCAGAGCAGTTATGGGTAGCCTTATAGTGTTCTTTTTTGATAGCAGTGATAAAGGCACGAGCTTCTTCTTCACTATAGACACGTTTTGCATGACAAATAAATCGTGATTTTTTGATTTCTTCTTGGACTTGTCCGTCTTCTTTTATCGTTCTAAATTCCATATTTTTATTGTACTAAAAAATAGTCTAAAGTTCTAGATTTTACGAATAAAGAAGTATGAAAATAAATCCAAATTATCTTGGTCGACTTTTTACAGAACAAGAATTAAGCCCTGAAGAACGACAACTGGCGGAGAAGCTGCCAAGCATGAGAAAAGAGAAGGGGAAACTCTTCTGCCAACGATGTGATAGTATGATTCAAGATGAATGGTCTCTACCTATTAATGCTCATTACTGCCGAGAATGTTTGTTGATGAAGCGAGTTAGGAGTGATCAGGCCTTATATTATTTCCCTCAAGAAGATTTTCCTAAACAAGATGTTCTTAAATGGAAGGGACAATTGACACCATTTCAAGAGAAAGTATCAGAAGGCTTACTTCAAGCAGTAGAGAACCAGCAACCGACTTTAGTTCATGCAGTGACTGGCGCTGGGAAGACAGAGATGATTTATAAAGTTGTTGCGAAAGTTATTAATGATGGTGGCGCAGTTTGTCTAGCAAGTCCACGGATAGATGTTTGTTTGGAATTGTATAAGCGATTGCAGAATGACTTTACTTGCGAAATAGCTTTACTGCATGGAGAGTCTATACCATATTTTCGGACACCACTAGTTGTTGCAACAACTCATCAATTATTAAAGTTTTACCATGCTTTTGATTTGCTAATAGTAGATGAAGTAGATGCTTTTCCTTATGTTGACAACAATATGCTTTACAAAGCTGTAAAGAATTGTGTAAAGGAAAATGGACTCAGAATTTTTCTCACTGCAACTTCTACAGATGAGTTGGATAAGAAGGTTCGCTTAGGAGAACTGAAAAGGTTGAGTTTGCCAAGGCGGTTCCATGGAAATCCTTTAATTATTCCAAAACCCGTTTGGCTATCTGATCTGGATAAATGTTTGGATAAGTTTCGCCTACCACCAAAGCTAAAAAGATATGTGGAAAACCAGAGAAGAACTGGCTACCCCTTACTAATATTTGCATCAGAAATTACAAAGGGAGAGAAGTTGAAGGAAATCTTACAAGAGAAATTTCCAAATGAGAAAATTGGTTTCGTATCCTCAGCTACTGAAAATAGATTAGAGCAAGTTCAAGCTTTTAGGGATAGGGAATTGACCATATTGATAAGCACAACAATATTGGAGCGCGGAGTTACCTTCCCTTGTGTTGATGTCTGTGTCGTAGAAGCAAACCATCGTCTTTTTACAAAATCAAGCCTCATTCAAATTGGAGGACGTGTCGGTCGTAGCATGGATAGACCTACAGGAGATCTAATTTTCTTTCATAATGGATTAAATCGTTCGATTAAGAATGCTATAAAGGAAATTAAACTGATGAACAAGGAGGCAGGCCTATGATTTGTTTACTATGTGCCCAACATTTGAAGAAAAATCTAACCTTTGGAGAGCTTCTTTTTTTGAAAAAGGAGGAGGGCTCACTTTGTTTAGCTTGTTACTCAAGTTTTGAAATGATTGGGGAAGAACATTGCCCAAATTGTTATAAAAAAGGAGTGTCAAGTTCATGTCAAGATTGTCAACTTTGGTGTAAAGAAGGGATTGAAGTAAGTCATGAAGCGATTTTTAGTTATAATCAAGCCATGAAAGACTTCTTTAATCGTTACAAATTTGATGGCGATTATATTCTCCGAAAAGTTTTTGCTATGATTTTAAAAGAGAATTTAAAAAAATACAAGGATTATCATTTTGTTTTAATACCGTTAAGCCCTGATAGGTATGCAAAAAGAGGTTTTAATCAGGTTGCAGGCCTAATAGAAGCGACAGGACTTTCCCATCTGGATGTATTAGAGAAAAGAGAAGAGAAAGCAAGTTCTTCTAAAAATCGTTCAGAGCGTTTGGCCACGGAACTTCCGTTTTTTATTAAAGAAGACAGTAGGATTCCAAAGAAGATTCTATTGATTGATGATATTTATACGACAGGAGCGACTGTTAACCGTGTCAAGAGTATGCTAGAGAATGCAGGAGCAGAAGAGGTTAGAACATTTTCCCTCGTAAGATGAGGAAAAAGATTGCAAAAAGATAATGAAAGCGTTATAATAAATGTAGAAAAACAAATATGTTTAGAAAGAAGGTACTTATATGATTAAATATAGTATCCGTGGTGAAAACCTAGAAGTAACTGAAGCAATTCGTGATTATGTAGTTTCTAAACTCGAAAAGATCGAAAAATACTTCCAAGCAGATCAAGAATTAGATGCGCGTGTCAATTTGAAAGTGTATCGTGAAAAGACTGCTAAGGTAGAAGTAACAATTCCGCTTGGGTCTATAACTCTTCGTGCAGAAGACGTTTCTCAAGATATGTATGGATCTATTGATTTGGTGACAGATAAGATTGAACGTCAAATCCGTAAAAATAAAACTAAAATTGAACGTAAGAACAGAAATAAAGTTTCTACTAGCCAACTATTTACAGATGCCTTGGTAGAAGAGACAGATGCTGCTCAACCTAAAGTTGTTCGTTCAAAACAAATTGATTTAAAACCAATGGACCTTGAAGAAGCACTTCTTCAGATGGACTTATTGGGCCATGATTTCTTCATTTATATCGATGTTGAAGATGAAACAACAAATGTCATTTATCGACGCGAAGATGGAGATATTGGTCTTCTTGAAGTGAAAGAATCATAATACTTAATATGCTTAGATTAAAAAGGTGGTTTACACTAGTGTAAACCACCTTTTGTGTTCATGAATACTACATTTGAGCATAAGTGCTATTACTTCTTTAAAGGTCGCTTTTTCAGTGCAAATATGGTATAATATTGCGCAAGAGGTTTGTAATGAAAAAAAATGAAATGAATCCCTTTTTTATATACTTATTTGTTGGGATTGCCTTTATAATCATGACTGTATTGGTTATTTTTCTTCAAAATAACCTAGTCACAATAGCATGCTTATTTTTCTTAATGGTGGCATTTCTTTTGCTATTTTATTTTCAGAAGAAATCTTATCAAAAAACAGAAATTGAACAAATTCAGTACGTAAACCATCAAGCGGAAGATAGTTTAAGTTCACTCTTAGAACAGATGCCGGTTGGAGTTGTCAAACTAAACATGGAAAGTAGTGAGATTGAGTGGTTCAATCCCTACGCAGAGTTAATGTTGACAACGGAAGATGGAGAAATTGACCTTCCTCAAGTTCAAGAAATTATAAAAACATCCATATCTTCTCCTGGAATTTATGCAAATGTGGGAGAAAAACGTTATGCGGTACATCTAGATAGAAATTCTGGTGTGCTCTACTTTTTTGACGTTTCTGGAGAGTACGAAGCCACAGTAGGATTGGTTACAAGTCGCCCTGTTATTGGTATTATTTCGGTAGATAATTACGATGATTTAGAGAACGAAACATCTGAATCAGACATCAGTCATATTAATAGTTTTGTCGCAAATTTTGTATCAGAATTTACTGGAAAATATCAGATGTTTTCTCGTAGAGTGACCATGGATCGTTTTTACTTATTTACCGACTATACGGTATTAGAGCAATTGATGCAGGATAAATTTTCTGTAATTGATACCTTCCGTGAAGAAGCTAAGCAGAGAGATTTAGCCTTAACCATGAGTATGGGCTTGTCATACGGTGATGGCGATCATGAGGGTATTGGTAAAGTTGCTTTATCAAATCTCAACCTTGCAGAAGTTCGAGGTGGAGACCAGGTCGTTGTAAAAGAAAATGATGAGACGAAAAATCCAATTTATTTTGGTGGTGGTTCGGCAGCTTCTATTAAGCGAACAAGAACACGTACAAGAGCAATGATGACGGCAATCTCTGAAAAGTTGAGAAGTGTTGACCATGTCTTCGTAGTTGGTCATAAAAACTTAGACATGGATGCTTTAGGCTCTGCTGTTGGTATGCAATTGTTCTCGAGTAACGTCTTGGATGAAAGTTATGTAGTCTATGATGAAGAACAAATGTCTCCGGACATTCATCGTGCCATTCAATTCTTAGAGAATGAGGGAGTAACAAAACTCATCCCTCTAACTCAAGCTATGGGAATGGTCACTAATCGTTCCTTGCTAGTGATGGTCGACCACTCTAAGACAGCTTTAACCTTGTCAAAAGAGTTTTATGATTTGTTTACACAAACCATCATTATTGACCACCATAGACGAGATCAGGATTTCCCGGATAATGCTGTTATCACCTATATCGAGAGTGGAGCAAGTAGTGCGAGCGAGCTTGTAACAGAGTTAATTCAATTCCAAAACTCTAAGAAAGCACGCTTAAGTCGTATCCAAGCTAGTGTTCTTATGGGCGGTATGATGCTGGATACTAAGAATTTCACCTCTCGTGTAACTAGCCGAACCTTTGACGTGGCAAGTTATCTAAGAACACGTGGTAGTGATAGTATTGTAATTCAAGAACTTGCGGCGACTGACTTTGAAGAGTATCGATTGGTTAATGAGCTCATCTTGCAAGGACAGGCCGTACAACCTTCTATTCTTGTAGCTCAGGCCAAGGATGATAAGGAGTATGATATTGTAGTGATTAGTAAAGCGGCTGATACTATGTTAGCTATGTCAGGTATTGAAGCTAGCTTTGTCATTGCTAAAAACAGCCAAGGGGATATTTCCATTTCTGCACGAAGTCGAAGTAAGATCAATGTGCAACGGATTATGGAAGAGTTGGGAGGTGGGGGCCACTTCAACCTGGCAGCTGCCCGACTGACAGATATGACTCTGCAAGAAGCAGGTGATAAACTAAAAACCGTTATTTCTAATGAAATTAGAGAAAAGGAGACAGAAGAATGAAAGTAATCTTTTTAGCAGATGTAAAAGGCAAAGGGAAAAAAGGCGAAATCAAGGAAGTGCCAACAGGTTATGCGCAAAACTTTTTGATTAAGAAAAACCTTGCTAAAGAAGCGACTTCTCAAGCAATTGGTGAGTTGCGCGGGAAGCAAAAATCTGAAGAAAAAGCACATGCTCAACTTCTTGCAGAAGCACAAGAAATTAAGGCGAAACTTGAAGCAGAGGAAACAATTGTTGAGTTTGTTGAAAAAGTTGGTCCAGATGGAAGAACTTTTGGTTCAATTACTAGCAAGAAAATTGCGGAAGAGCTCCAAAAACAATTTGGAATTAAAATTGATAAACGTCACATCCAAGTACAAGCGCCAATTCGAGCAGTTGGCTTGATTGATGTTCCAGTAAAAATTTATCAGGATGTAACTAGCGTCATCAATCTTCGTGTAAAAGAAGGCTAAGCTAGATTTGAGTAATGATTTTGTAAAAGGAAGGAAAGTCTGATGGCAGAAGTAGAGGAACTACGAGTTCAGCCCCAGGATATTTTGGCAGAACAATCTGTATTGGGAGCTATATTTATCGATGAGAGTAAACTCGTATTTGTTCGAGAATATATTGACTCTCGAGACTTCTTTAAGTATGCTCACCGTTTGATTTTTCAGGCCATGGTTGATTTGTCAGATCGAGGCGAAGCCATTGATGCAACGACTGTTCGTACGATATTAGATGATCAAGGTGATTTGCAAAACATTGGTGGCTTGTCCTACCTTGTTGAGATTATCAACTCTGTACCAACCTCTGCAAATGCTGAATACTATGCAAAAATTGTAGCAGAGAAAGCCACGCTTCGTCGTTTGATTGCCAAGTTGACAGAGTCTGTAAACCAAGCTTATGAAGCCTCTAGTCCTGCAGATGAAATCATTGCGCGAGCAGAAAAAGGTTTGATCGATGTCAGTGAGAATGCAAATCGTAGTGGTTTTAGAAACATTCGTGACATTTTAAATCTTAATTTTGGGAATCTGGAAGTTCGATCACAACAAACGTCGGATATTACGGGGATTGCAACTGGTTATCAGGACCTGGATCATATGACAACTGGTTTGCACGAGGAGGAGTTGATTATTCTTGCTGCTCGTCCTGCGGTTGGTAAGACTGCTTTTGCCTTGAATATTGCTCAAAATATTGGAACCAAGCTTGACAAGACCGTTGCAATTTTCTCTCTCGAGATGGGGGCAGAGAGTTTGGTCGACCGTATGTTGGCTGCTGAAGGACTAGTAGAGTCTCATTCTATCCGTACAGGACAACTGACGGAAGAAGAATGGCGCAAATATACGATTGCTCAGGGGAATCTTGCTAAAGCAAGCATCTATATTGACGATACACCTGGAATCCGAATTACAGAGATTCGATCACGCGCCAGAAAATTGTCTCAGGAAACAGGCAATCTTGGATTGATTTTGATTGACTACCTACAGTTAATTACAGGGACTGGTCGTGAAAATCGTCAACAAGAGGTTTCAGAGATTTCACGTCAGTTGAAAATTCTGGCCAAGGAATTGAAGGTTCCCGTTATCGCGCTAAGTCAGCTGTCACGTAGTGTTGAACAACGTCAAGATAAAAGACCGGTGCTATCAGATATTCGTGAGTCGGGATCTATCGAGCAAGATGCGGATATCGTAGCCTTTCTTTATCGTGACGACTATTATGAGCGTGGTGGCGAAGAAGAGGAAGGTCTTCCGAATAACAAAGTAGAAGTTATTATTGAGAAGAACCGTAGCGGGGCACGTGGAACGGTAGAATTGATTTTCCAAAAAGAGTATAACAAGTTTTCAAGTATTTCGAAGAGAGAGGAACAAAGATGACAGATGCATTTACAGATGTAGCCAAGATGAAAAAAATCAAAGAAGAAATCAAGGCGCATGAAGGACAAGTAGTGGAAATGACCTTAGAAAATGGTCGTAAACGCCAAAAGAATCGCTTAGGAAGACTTATCGAAGTTTATCCATCACTCTTTATCGTTGAATTTGGAAATGTTGAAGGAGACAGACAAGCAAATGTCTATGTTGAATCGTTCACATATTCTGATATTTTAACAGAAAAGAATTTGATTCACTATTTGGATTAAGGTTGAAAGTGGGATTTTTCTCACTTTTTTCTTTTTCTTTCGAATGATATAAGTGAGGTCAACCTCAAAAATTTATCTATTCGAAGGAGAAT
>CAKPXD010000050.1 GCA_934201655.1 uncultured Streptococcus sp.
GCATATACGCCTCGCTTCTCTGTTTCTAGTTCATAGATGCGTTTCATGGCCCGAATCTTTGGTGCTCCCGATACTGTTCCTGCCGGAAGAGTCGCCTTCAAGGCATCCATTGCAGTTAATTCTGGTAATAAACGTCCTTTAACCACGCTGGTCAAATGCATGACATAACGGAAAAGTTCCACTTCCATATACTTAGTTACTTGGACACTTGCTGTTTCAGCAATTCTGCCGATATCATTTCGTCCCAAATCCACCAACATTCGGTGTTCTGCCGTTTCCTTTTCATCAGAAAGTAGATCACTTGCAAGTGCTGCATCTTCCTCGTCATTGGTACCTCTAGGACGCGTACCTGCAATTGGATTGGTTGTCACGATACCATTCTTGACGGAAACCAAACTCTCAGGACTGGCACCGATAATTTGATAATCTCCAAAATCATAAAAGTAGAGGTAATTTGATGGATTGGTCACTCGGAGATTTCTGTAGAAGTCAAAAGGATTTCCAGTTACCTCTGCGGAGAAGCGCTGGCTGAGCACACATTGGAACATATCTCCGTTGCGAATCAAGTCGCGAGCTGTTTCTACCATTTCTTCAAATTTCTGAGGTGCAATATGTGGTCTAAACTGAAGTGGAGAAACGTCCAAATCTTCAAATTCATTTGGAGCAGGGATTTTCAACTCCTCTAAAACTTGATCCAAAGCAACTTCTAGTTCTTCATTGCTACGATCACTGTAAAGAGCATCCTCGATGATATGAATTTTTTCTTTCTTGTGGTCAAATACCATATAACTCTCGTAAACAAAGAAATGCATATCTGGCGTCCCAATCGTATCCTCAGGAAGCTGACCAATCTCTTCGTAAAGAGAAATCATATCGTAACCAACAAAGCCAATCGCTCCACCGCCAAAGGGTAGGTCGGAATGGTGATGGCTTTTATGAGTCACCTCATAAAGGAAATCCAAGGGGTCACGATCAATCACTTGGCCATTTTGATATAGGACTCCATTCTCAAACTTAATCTCAAAAACTGGATTATAGGCCAAGATAGAAAATCGAGCATTTTCCTTTTCTCTTGGGATACTTTCAAGTATGACCTTGTGTTGTCCGTTCAAGCGCATATACGCCAAGATTGGTGATAAAACATCTCCATGAATGATTCGTTCCATTGTAATTTCCCTTTCAGTTCTTCTTAAATCCCGTGTTTATTCTACAAAAAATCCCCACGCAAAATAACTTGCGTGAGGACGAAATTCGCGGTGCCACCTCAATTATAGGATTTCTCCTATCTCTCATTCCTGTCTCAGATAGCTCCTGTAACAGGTTGTGCGATAAAGGGCACTCCCTTGAGAATTATGTTTTCTTCTCTCATTTCAGATGGACCCAACCTTACAGCTTTCTCTGCTTGTTTTCAGCAACCACAAGCTCTCTGTGAGAGAAATCTCTGTATATTTTCCATCTTTTATTTTTTAGCTTCAAGGTAGTCTGCAATGGCAGCTACGTCCTTGTCTCCACGACCAGAGACATTGATGATGATAATCTCGTCTTTACTTAGTTTTGGTGCGCGTTTGACTGCTTCAGCGATAGCATGTGAGCTTTCAATTGCAGGGATAATTCCTTCAGTCTTGCTAAGAAGGAGCAAGGCTTGAACAGCCTCTTCATCAGTTGCTGCTACATATTCTACTCGACCAGAGTCTTTAAAGAAGGCATGTTCTGGACCAACCCCTGGATAGTCCAAACCTGCTGAGATAGAGTAAACTGGCGCGAGCTCTCCATCTTCCTTAAAAACTGCATAAGTCTTCATTCCATCGACAATTCCGACACTACCCTTGGTCATTGTTGCTGCGTGTTTGTCGGTATCTAAACCATGACCAGCAGCTTCTACCCCAACCAATTTTACTTCTTCATCAGCTACATACTGTGAAAAAGCTCCGATGGCATTAGAACCACCACCTACACAGGCAATGACGTAGTCTGGCAGACGTCCTTCTTTTTCCAAGATTTGACGACGAGATTCTTCACTAATCACTTTTTGGAACTCATGAACAATCGTTGGGTAAGGGTGAGGACCTACAGCCGAACCTAAAACATAGAAGGCTTCAAGGTCATTCATCCATGCTCCAAAGGCTGCATCAACCGCATCCTTCAGTGTACGAGTTCCCGTTTCAACTGAGTGAACAGTCGCTCCCATCATCTCCATACGGAAGACGTTGAGACGTTGACGTTCCACATCTTCTGCCCCCATGTAGACATCACATGCCATACCAAACTTAGCTGCAGCTGCAGCTGTCGCAACACCGTGCTGGCCAGCTCCTGTCTCAGCAATGACACGTTTTTTACCCATGCGTTTTGCTAGAAGGATTTGTCCTAAAACATTGTTCAGTTTGTGAGAACCCAAGTGGTTAAGGTCTTCACGCTTGAGATAAATCTTAGCTCCACCTAGGTGCTCTGTCAAACTTTCTGCAAAATAGAGCGGTGTTTCGCGACCTGAATAATCCTTCAAGTAATGACGAAACTCAGCTAAAAACTCTGGATCATCCTTGTATTTTTCAAAAGTCACTTCCAATTCATCTAGTAAAACCTGAATTGGTTCTGGTACAAAACTACCACCAAATTGTCCAAAATATCCTTTAGTTGTCATAAATTTTTCCTCCTTCTGTATGAATCCGGCTTTTTGTTTGCTTTTAGCAGTAGGCAAGAAGCTGTAGATAGAACTCAAGTTCATCAAAGCGACTTAACGCCCTAATAAAAGATATACAAAATGACGGATAGAAAAAGCCCACACACGGAATATATTTCCATGTGAGGGCGTTCGTAACGCGGTACCACCTCAATTGTAAAGAGAATATCCCCTTTACATCTCTGCCTTGTCTATCAACAAGTTGCACTGTAAGGTGTGCGCACCGAATTTTCATTGTTTCAAATTCATTTTTTCAAATCAGCCCAATTTCACTAGTTCCAACCACCTGTTCACAGTAACCACAGGCTCCCTGAAGATCAAAAATAACTACTTTTCTGATTTGTTGAGTTAATTATATGTTATTGTTTTTTCTTTGTCAATCGTTTTCATTCATTTTTTACTAATTTTTTTAATTATTTTTTTAATTATTTTTGTGAAGCACCTAGAATTTCTTCAGAAACTCTGACAAAAGTCTCAATGATATAATCTACTTCTTCATCCGTTAATTTCGTGTGAAGTGGT
This sequence comes from uncultured Streptococcus sp., assembly GCA_934201655.1. Taxonomy (GTDB): domain Bacteria; phylum Bacillota; class Bacilli; order Lactobacillales; family Streptococcaceae; genus Streptococcus. The sequence continues at coordinate 3,200 of CAKPXD010000050.1, forward strand.
AGTGTAATCTCGTTTACAAAGAAAACATACGCTCGTGGATAATCAGCCATGTCAAATCCTAGATTCTTATAGGCTGTCAAAAGAGGAAGCGGTTTGTAGTGGACGTTACTTGCGATTCCTGCCTTGGCCAATTCTTGAATGATTTGGTTGCGTTGTTCGAGACTTGCTCCTTCTACATGGGTGATGTAGAGGTGACGACAAGATTCTACTGTATCTGTCTCATGCGCCAATGGATGAATACGAGTTCCTGCAAATCCACGGTCATAGCGATCTACGATGTCCTTACGACGTTGTAGTAAGCTAGGATAACGATCCAACTGAACCAGACCAAGTGAAGCCATGATATCCGTCATGTTGCACTTGTAGGCTGGTGTTACGATATCGTATTCCCATGAACCCAGTTGCATCTTGGCAAGAGCATCTTTTGTTTGACCATGAAGGGAAAGGATTTGGAATTCCTTGTACATTTCTTCATCATCAATAGCTGGATTGGCTTTCCAAGTGGCACTTCCTCCTTCTGCAGTTGTAAAGTTCTTGACTGCGTGGAAAGAGAATGATGTAAAGTCAGCGATTGAACCGGCTGGTTGTCCCTTGTAGGTTGAACCCAAAGCGTGGGCACTATCAGAGACAATCACAATACGGTTAAAGGCCTTTTGCCACTTGCTAGCAGCTGTAAAGAGGTCGCGTTTCTTTTCTACAACTTGGAACAAACGGTCATAGTCACAGATAATCCCTGCAAGTTCAACTGGGATGATAACCTTAGTCTTCTCAGTAATTGCTTGCTCAAGCTTGTCATAGTCCATTTCAAAGGTATCATCTTGGATATCAACCATCACTGGTGTCGCACCTACGTGAGTGATGACACTACATGATGCTGTATAAGTCATAGCTGGAACGATGACTTCGTCACCAGGTCCTACTTCAAGCACGCGCAAAATCAATTCAAGAGCTGCTGTTGCAGAGTTGAGGCAGACTGTCTTAGGCGTTTGAGTATAGACGGACAGACGACGCTCTAATTCTTTTGTCTTAGGTCCTGTTGTGATCCAACCAGAACGAAGGGTATCAGCTACTTCAGCAATTTCAGCTTCGGTAATATCGGGTGGTGAAAATGGAATATTATACTTTGTCATTGTTTTACTCCTTTTATCAGTTTTCAATCTTACGACTACTTTATTTTAAAACTTCAACGACCGTCTGCAACATGATTTTGATATCTCCGAAGAAATTAAAATCACGTAGGTAGGCTAGGTTAAAGTGCATTTTCTCTGGAAGGACTCTTTCTACATAAGCCTGGTCAACTGTCATACCTTTTGCAGTCATTTGACTGATGATGGCATCCTCATCCTTATAGTTAATGCTGGCAAGCGATGTAATCCCTGCAGGTAAGAGCAAGGTAGCCATCATTTCAGGGCTATACTGCTCTGTGTAGCGTGGTACTTCTGGACGAGTTCCCACAAAGGACATATCTCCTTTGAGAACATTGACCAATTGTGGAAGTTCATCCAAACGAACACGTCGAATGAAATTTCCAACTTTTGTGATACGACTGTCATTTGCAGAAGTTACTAGACTTCCTTTTTTATCAGCATCCGTCACCATAGTCCGGAATTTCCAAATTTTGAAATGTCGGTTATACTGGGTTACCCGCACTTGCTTGTAAATAACTGGACCCTTGCTATCTAGCTTGATCCAGATGCTTAGAATCAGAAATAAGGGGGAGGTCAAGATTAACAAGACTACGGCTAGAAACAAATCTAGACAACGCTTGAAAATCAGTGAGCCTTTTCTTTTAGAAACAAGCTGGTAGTATGGTTTTACCTCGCTCAATTGCATTTCTTGAGGTAGCTCATCCCATTTCAGCATGCACATTCTCCTCTGTTTTTTATATATAATCTTTATTAACATTCTACATTATACCACAAAATGAAAGAGGCAGTGCAAGAAATCTATGTTTTAAAGGAATTCTTCCTTAGGAAAGAGCCCCTGCCTGCAAACTATACATCTTGTGATAGGTTCCACCCAAAGCCAAAAGCTCCTCGTGTGTTCCACTCTCAATAATACGTCCCTTATCAAGGACATAGATACAGTTGGCATCTTGAATAGTAGAAAGACGATGGGCGATGGCAATGGTTGTCCGGCCCTGTCTCATCTTGGCTAGAGAATTTTGAACCAGGGATTCTGTTTCAGAGTCAATATTAGCTGTCGCTTCATCCAAAATCAGAATTTTCGGTTGACTGGCAACGGTTCTAGCAAAAGCAAGAAGCTGACGTTGACCAGTTGAAAAACTCGAACCACGCTCAGACACAGGGGCATCATAGCCTAATGGAAGATCCCGAATGAAAGAATCTGCATCGACAAATTCTGCCGCAGCCTTAACCTGGTCATCGCTGATATCTTGGTACATAGCAATATTGGACTTGATGGTCCCATGATAGAGGAAAGGTTCCTGTAGAACCAGACCGATATTTTTTCTCAATTCCTCTTGTCTATACTTACGAATATCCACACCATCTAGGAGAACTCGACCAGACTGAAATTCATAAAAGCGCATGAGAACATTAATGATAGAAGATTTCCCAGAGCCAGTATGCCCGACAAAGGCAATGGTTTCACCTTTATTGACTGTAAAGGAGATATCATCAAGAATCTGGTGTTTTCCGTCATAAGAGAAGGACACATGTTCAAAACGGATATTTCCTTCTTGAATCTCCGCTTGTCCATTTTCTTGGACCGGTTCATAGTTGGTCTCATCGATAAGTGCAAAGACACGACCTGCTGACACCATGGATGTCTGAAGAGTAGAAAAGTTCTGTGTCACCTCGATGAGCGGATCAAAGAGACGGTTGATGTACTGGATAAAGGCATACATAGTTCCTGCCGTTATTCCTAGATAAAGACCACGATAGCCAAAATAAGCCATCAAAACTGCATACCCCAATAGCTTCAGTAAGCTCATGGCCGGACGTAAAAAGAGGGAGTCCAAGGCTACTGAACGGTTAGCGTAAACTAGATGTTCCTGATTTATCTCATCAAACTCTTCTTGCAGGCGCTTTTCTTGGTTAAAGGCTTGAATGATGCGAATCCCTTCGATATTTTCTGCCAGCTTACTGTTAATATCTGACAAGAGACTTCTGGTTTTTTCAATGACCTTGACCGATTTTTTACGGTAGAGATTGACCAAAAGGAAAATCAAGGGTAGAAAGAGCAATACTAAAGCTGTCAGACGATAGTCTAAAACGAGCATGGTATAAAGGGTTGTCACAAAGATAAAAACTGCCGAGATAAAGCTAGATAAGATCCCTGAAAACATATCACTAATAGTCTCTGTATCATTGGTCAAACGAGAAACGATGGAACCTGCAGGCGTTTTATCAAAGTAAGACATACCTAGCTTCTCCATATTGGCAAAGGCATCACGTCGGATATCTCTAACGATGCTGTAGGACACGCGCGCAAAAAGGAGATTCCCCACATATTGGACAGTGGTTTGAAGAATGTAGAGACCATAGTAAACTAGCAAAACTGTAACAGCAAGCTGATTGAGATTGTTTAGATACTGGTCGATAAAGTGTGAAGCCACCAATGGAATAACGCTCTTAATAACAGTCATCGCGAGGAGAAAAGCAAGGGCTAAAAATGTGAGGAGACTATAGGGCTTAAGATAAGACAACAAACGCTTCAATACAGCCCATTGTTCTTGTTTATTGCGCATCTTCTTCTCCTTTCATTTCTAACTGTTGAGACTGGTAGGTTTGGGCGTACCAACCATCCAAGGCTAGTAAGTCTTCATGAGTCCCACGTTCGATAATCTGTCCATTTTGCATGACCAAAATCAAATCTGCATGAACAACTGCACTGAGACGATGGGCAGTGATAATGGTCGTCTTATCTCTGCGAGTTTCCTTGAGATTATCGATGATTGCGAACTCCGTCTTGGCGTCTACAGCTGACAAGGAATCATCTAGAATCAGGATATCAGGATTTAAAATCATAGCCCGACTCATAGCCAGACGTTGCTTTTGTCCACCAGATAGACTGACACCTTTTTCGCCGATAACCGTTTCAAATCCCTGGGGCATGGCTTGAATATCTTGATAGACTTGAGCCAACTTGGTTGCTTCTTCTACTTTTGAGAAAGGCAAGTCAGGATTCCCAAATCGAATATTGTCTAGGATAGAGCTAGCAAAGAGAAATTGGTCCTGTGGGACGTAACCCATCAAACTACGTAAGTCAGCTAGTCGATAGTCACGAATGTCATGCCCATTTAGATAAATGGCTCCTTGATCAACGTCATACTCACGTAGGAGCAATTTAATCAGAGCTGTTTTTCCTGAACCAGTTTGCCCAACTAAGCCCAGAGTTTGCCCTTTTTCAAGACTAAAGTAAATATCTCGCAGCGTCTCCTCGTCTTCAAAGGCAAAACTATCAATGGCATAGTCTAAACGCCCATTTTCAATCCCGTCAAGTGGAGATTCTGGGTCTTTGACAGGTGATTCTTGGGACAATAGACTCTCAATCCGTTGATAAGAAACTTTTCCTCTCTGAGTAATGTTAAAGAGGAAACCAATCGCCATCAAAGGCCAGACCAGCATATCCAAGTAAGAGATAAAAGTGACCAGATTCCCAACAGTTACCTGTCCTGCTTGTACCATAAAGGCACCGACCAAGAGAGTTAAGGCATAGGAAGAACCAACAAAAAGCAGAACCATCGGGTCAAAGAGGCTATCATATTTCATGGTTTTTAGATTCTTTTGGAAGGTCAAATCATTGACTTCCTGGAAAGATGCCAATTCATCAGACTGATAGCCGAAGGATTTGGTTACATTAATTCCTGATACAGATTCCTGAACCTTATTGTTGAGTTCAGAAAAGGCTGCTTGTGATTCCCCAAAAGCCTTATGGGTCTTTCTCCCCAGACGACTAGTCGCATAGGCCATAAATGGCAAAGGCAGAATAGCAACCAAGGTCATCTGCCAAGAAATACTAAAGAGCATGGTCAAGAGAGTCACTAAGGCCGTGATAGAAGCATCTACCGCAGACATAACACCTCCACCGGCTAGACGAGTCAGGGCATTGATATCATTGGTTGCATGAGCCATCAAATCCCCAGTCCGATAATTCTGATAAAAAGCAGGCGACATTTTTGTAAAGTGCTCAAATAGTCTTGAACGCATGATTTGCCCAAGTCGGTATGAGGTCCCTAGGATATACATGCGCCAAACGTAACGCAGATAGTACATCCCGAAAGCTGCCAGCAGGAGATAAAAGAGATGAAGCAGGAGCTCATCCTGTGTTAATCGTCCTGAAGTAATGGCATCGATCACGCGCCCCATAACCATAGGTGGGATGAGGTTGAGTACAGAAACCAAAACCAAAGCTAGGATTCCAACGAGATAACGGCGTTTTTCTAACTTAAAAAACCACCAAAGTTTTTGGATGATGGACATAAAATTCCTTTCTAATGACAAATGGAAACCTGAGGCGACTACCTCAGGTTTTTCCTATTCATAGATGATGACACTAACTTAAACTTTGTCATATTCAGCGATAAAGATACTCAAAGGAGTAACATTTCATTTATTTTCAATCTTTTACATAAATCATTCTTTATTATATAGGAATGACCTTGATTTTTCAAACTATACGCTGGGGAAATACTTCTTTTTCTGGTATAATATTGTCTATAATCTGAATGAAAAGGTAAACATTATGAAACTGATCTCATGGAATATTGATTCCCTAAACGCTGCACTCACGAGTGATTCTGCGCGTGCGAAATTATCACAAGATGTCCTCCAAACCTTGGTAGCCGAAGATGCCGATATTATCGCTATCCAAGAAACCAAGCTTTCAGCTACAGGGCCTACTAAAAAACATCTCGAGGTGTTAGAAGAACTCTTCCCTGGATATGAAAATACTTGGCGTTCTTCTCAAGAACCTGCTCGTAAAGGCTATGCTGGAACCATGTTCCTCTACAAGAAAGAACTAACTCCAAGCATCAGCTTTCCAGAAATCGGTGCTCCTTCTACTATGGACTCGGAAGGACGCATCATTACCCTAGAATTTGATACATTTTTCGTGACTCAAGTTTACACACCAAACGCAGGTGATGGACTCAAACGCTTGGAAGAACGTCAGATCTGGGATGTCAAATATGCAGAGTACTTGGCTGAGTTAGACAAGAAAAAACCAGTTCTTGCTACAGGTGACTACAACGTTGCCCACAAGGAAATTGACCTTGCTAATCCAGCAAGCAACCGTCGTTCACCAGGTTTCACAGACGAAGAACGTGAAGGATTTACAAATCTTTTAGCCAAAGGATTTACTGATACCTTCCGTCATGTCCATGGCGATGTTCCAGAACGCTATAC
>CAKPXD010000051.1 GCA_934201655.1 uncultured Streptococcus sp.
TAAACTCGGTTGGGAAACTAACTGAGTTTCTTTTCATCAGGAGGAAGGATTGTTTAAGAAAAATAAGGATATTCTCATCATAGCTTTACCTGCCATGGGTGAAAATTTCTTGCAGATGCTCATGGGGATGGTCGATAGCTACTTGGTAGCTAATCTGGGGTTGATCGCCATTTCGGGTGTGTCTGTAGCTGGAAATATTATCACCATTTATCAGGCTATTTTTATTGCCGTGGGAGCAGCAATTTCTAGTGTCGTTTCAAAAAGTGTGGGACAGAAAGATCAGTCTAGACTAGCCTACCATGTAACAGAAGCAATCAAGATAACCTTGCTATTGAGTTTAATTTTAGGTGGCTTGTCCATCCTTGCAGGTCAAGAGATGATTGGTCTTTTGGGTACTGAACAGGCTGTGGCTGAAAGTGGTGGCTTATACCTATCTTTAGTTGGTGGGACAATCGTTCTCCTGGGCTTGATGACTAGTCTAGGAGCCCTGATTCGCGCTACCCACAATCCTCGACTGCCGCTTTATGTTAGTTTTTTATCCAATGCTTTAAATATTGTTTTTTCAAGTGTCGCCATTTTTATCCTTGATATGGGGATAGCTGGTGTAGCTTGGGGGACTATTTTGTCTCGTTTGGTCGGGGTTGTAATTTTGTGGTCACAATTAAAACTTCCATATACGAGACCGACCTTTGGACTGGATAAAGATCTGCTGACCTTGGCGTTACCTGCAGCGGGAGAACGTCTCATGATGAGGGCTGGGGATGTAGTCATTATTGCCTTGGTTGTTTCCTTTGGGACGGAGGCAGTAGCGGGAAATGCTATCGGTGAAGTCTTGACTCAGTTCAACTACATGCCTGCTTTTGGTGTTGCAACAGCAACAGTCATGCAGATAGCTCGAGCAGTAGGGGAGAATGATTGGGCAAGGGTGGACAGACTAAGTAAGCAAACTTTTTGGTTGTCTTTCTTTCTCATGTTGCCCTTAACGCTTAGTATCTATGCCCTTGGGACACCACTAAGCTATCTCTACACCAGCGATCCTGCGGCCATTAAAGCCAGTGTTTTGGTGACGCTGTTCTCTCTACTAGGGGCTCCTATGACGACGGGGACAGTCATTTATACAGCTGTCTGGCAGGGTTTGGGAAATGCCCGCCTTCCCTTTTATGCGACAAGTATTGGAATGTGGTGCATCCGTATTGGGACTGGTTACCTGATGGGAATTGTTTTAGGCTGGGGTTTGCCTGGTATTTGGGCTGGAACGCTTTTGGATAATGGTTTCCGTTGGATTTTCCTACGCTATCGTTACAAATCTTATATGACATTGAAAGGATAAGAAATGCAAGAAACGGCTTTTATTTGGGATTTAGACGGGACCTTATTGGACTCCTATGAAGCTATTTTGTCAGGGATTGAGGAAACCTATCATCAGTTTTCCATTCCTTTTGACAAGGAAAAAGTTCGAGCTTTTATCTTGAAATACTCTGTCCAGGATTTACTAGTGCAAGTGGCAGAAGAAAGAGGTTTGGATGTTGATAGGCTCAATCAAATCCGTGCTCAGAGCTTGGCTGAAAAGAATGCCCAGGTCATCTTGATGCCGGGGGCGCGCGAGGTTTTAGCCTGGGCAAATCAGCAAGGAATTCAGCAATATGTCTACACCCACAAAGGCGATAATGCCTTGACTATTTTACGAGATTTGGGATTGGATGTTTATTTCACAGAAATTTTGACAAGCCAGAGCGGTTTTGCTCGTAAACCAAGTCCAGAAGCAGCGACCTACCTTATCAGCAAATACCATTTAAAACCAGACCGCACCTTTTATATAGGGGACCGTACTTTGGATATCGAATTTGCTCAGAATAGTAGCATCCAGAGTATCAATTTCCTTGGAACTCCGGCGGATTGCAATCATCAGATTTTTTGTTTAGCGGATATTCCTTCTCTCTCTTTATGAAAGTTTTATGAAAGAGAATATGTCAGCTTTGTGACAAAATTCATACAAACTATTTCAATTAATGTGGTTTGTTACAGTGCTTAGACAGTTTTGTTAAACAGCCCCCAAAGGGCTTTTTTTCTTTTTTCTTTATGTTATGATAGAAAGGTACTACATTTGAAAAGGAGTTTGAATAGTATGAAGAAACGAATTATTTTAGCATCAACAGTAGCTCTATCACTTGCCCCTACCTTGGCAACTCAAGCAGAAGAAATTGTATGGTCACCACGTACAGTTGAGCAAATTCAAAATGATGTTGCTAAAAGCGAAAATAAAACAAGTTACACAATTAAGTACGGAGATACCCTAAGCACGATTGCAGAGGCTTTGGGAGTAGACTTAAATGTCCTTGCAAACTTGAACAAAATCACTAATATTGATTTGATTTTCCCAGAAACTGTACTGACTACAACTGTGAACGACAATGAGGAAGTAACAGAGGTTGAAGTTTATACACCTCAAGAAGTTGGTTCAGATGTAGCAAGTGCAACAGCAGATTTAACAACGAATCAAGTAACAGTAGATGAACAAACTGTTCAAGTCGAAGATTTGACACAACCAGTTGAAGAAACTGAAGTTGTAGCAGAAACTACAGTATCGTCAGAAGCAACAACAGCAGAAGCAACTACTGAAGCTGCGGCACCTGTCGTTGAAGAAACAACTACGGTCGCTGAACCAACAACTACAGTTGAGGAAACAACTACGGCCGCTGAACCAACAACTACAGTTGAGGAAACAACTACGGCCGCTGAACCAACTACAACAGTTGAAGATACAACGACTACTGTTGAGGAGACAACTACAACAGAAGCAACAACTGAGGCTGTAACAGAAGCTCAATCAGCTCCAGCAACTTACCAAGCTGAACCAAGACAAGGTGCATCAGCAACTTATACAGCGCCAGCGGCTCCTGATTATGCAAATATTGCAGCTACTAAATCAGAAAATGCAGGTCTCCAACCACAAACTGCTGCCTTTAAAGAAGAAGTAGCTAACTTGTTCGGTATCACATCATTTAGTGGTTACCGTCCAGGAGATCCAGGTGACCACGGAAAAGGTCTTGCCATTGACTTTATGGTTCCAGTAAGTTCAGCCCTAGGTGATCAAATTGCAGATTATGCTATCCAAAATATGGCTAGCCGTGGAATCAACTACATCATCTGGAAACAACGTTTCTACGCACCATTTGATAGCAAATACGGACCAGCCTACACTTGGAATCCAATGCCAGACCGTGGTAGCGTAACAGAAAACCACTATGACCATGTTCACGTATCTATGAACTAATAATGAATGAGAAGTTGGGAACTGATTCAGTTTCCACTTCTTTTTTATTTTCAAATTCTTAGATAGCGTAAATAAAATCCAGGCATAAATATAGATAAAAAGCCTTATAGAAACATGACGAGGAGACTGTTTTATATTTTTGGAGAGTAGTTCTGGTTAAAATAAAAAAAGCAGCACTTTCTATGAAGGTGCTGGTTTTTAATAACTGATCTTAAACTTTTCTCCGCTTAATTTCAAGTAGTCTTTGATAGAAGAAGATTTGGCTACTATAGATATAAGGGAAGATAGAGATACTTGCGATTCCAAAGCTAATCCAGATAAGAAGATACCAAGGGAGTAGCTGTAAATCAAGGACAAAGCGTTGGAACTTATAGCCTTTCATGAGAAAGCGACTGGTATGCAGCACGCGGCTCGGTTTGGCAATTCCGATTGCAAGGGTGTCACATAAAAGTAGTTCAACTTGGGAATAGGCATAATATTGTGGCAGATAGATAATGGTTCCCAAAATCATTACTAGGACGCTACCAAAGAAATAGAGAGCGAAGGTAAGTAGGAAGTGTTCGATATCTGGATTGGTGACGTCGACAGATGGAAATTCGGGATGAAGTTCCACAAATTTACGAGCCATGGCACTGCTATAAAAGAGCAAATAGACTCCAAAAAGATTAGGGATGCTCCATAAAAAGAGATAGAAACGCTTGAGTAAGAGCGTTAGAAAAGTTTGGGTAAAGAAGCGGTTGTCAAGCAAGGACAGACTATCTTTAAAGGAAAGCTCTATCTCAGAAATTCTGTAAAGATTAATCGTGGTAAAGAGAGCACCAGCTAGGATGATGGAACATGTAAATCCAACGGCTATCGGAAAGAGAGCAGACTGGATTGTAATCCTTAGAAAACTCAAGAAGGACTGTTCAAGAATGCCTTCATCAAGTAGGGATAAAGGTCTGATAAAGCTCGATAGAATCAAGAGAATACTTGGCAATAAAAAGACAAGCAACAGACGTGGGTGTTCAGCTTGAAATTGTCTAGCTTGCTGGCGAACTTCTTTTAAATTAATTTTTGGGTACTTCATTCTTTCATTATACCATAGTTCGTGACAGTTCCTGTTTTTTTTGATAGAATCATACAGTATGCCCCTGGGCGCAAAGTAAGAACTGGGACTGTCTTTCCCAGCTTCGGAGGTAAAAAATGTCAGATTCGCCAATCAAATATCGATTGATTAAAAAAGAAAAACACACAGGAGCTCGTTTGGGTGAAATTATCACACCCCATGGTACCTTCCCAACGCCTATGTTTATGCCAGTAGGGACTCAGGCAACGGTCAAGACTCAGTCGCCAGAAGAATTGAAAGAGATGGGTTCAGGAATTATCCTATCTAACACTTATCACTTGTGGCTTCGCCCTGGGGACGAACTCATTGCCCGTGCTGGGGGTCTTCACAAGTTCATGAATTGGGACCAACCAATCTTAACGGATAGCGGTGGATTCCAAGTGTATTCTCTAGCGGATAGCCGTAATATTACAGAAGAAGGGGTAACCTTCAAGAATCACCTCAACGGTTCTAAGATGTTCCTTTCACCTGAAAAGGCCATTTCTATTCAAAACAATCTGGGCTCAGACATCATGATGTCCTTTGACGAATGTCCCCAATTTTATCAACCTTATGATTATGTGAAAAAATCGATTGAACGTACTAGCCGTTGGGCTGAGCGTGGTTTAAAGGCTCACCGTCGCCCACATGACCAAGGTTTGTTTGGGATTGTACAGGGGGCAGGATTTGAAGATCTTCGCCGTCAGTCGGCGCATGATCTTGTTAGCATGGACTTCCCAGGCTACTCTATCGGAGGACTAGCAGTTGGAGAAACCCATGAAGAGATGAATGCAGTTTTGGACTTTACGACCCAACTGCTTCCTGAGAACAAACCTCGTTACTTGATGGGAGTAGGAGCGCCAGATAGCTTGATTGATGGTGTTATCCGTGGTGTCGATATGTTTGACTGTGTCTTGCCGACTCGTATCGCTCGTAACGGGACTTGTATGACCAGTCAAGGTCGCTTGGTAGTCAAGAATGCTCAGTTTGCGGAGGACTTTACACCACTTGATCCAGAGTGTGATTGCTACACATGTAAGAATTATACCCGTGCTTATCTACGCCATTTGCTTAAGGCAGATGAAACCTTTGGTATCCGCTTGACAAGTTACCATAACCTGTATTTCTTGCTCAATCTGATGAAGCAGGTTCGCCAGGCTATCATGGATGATAATCTCCTGGAATTTCGTGAACATTTTGTTGAAAAATATGGCTATAACAAGTCAGGGCGAAATTTCTAAATTTAGCTTGAGATCCACTAAAAATCCTAAGTTTTATCTTAGGATTTTTCTGTTTTTTTTGATAAAATAAAGGTACTATGAATGAAAGTTAGATGGCTTTTTTGCCAATCTAATGAATGGAGAATAGACTCGTATGCGTATTAAATGGTTTTCCTTGATTAGGATTACAGGTTTGCTTTTGGTACTCTTGTATCATTTCTTTCAAACGACTTTCCCAGGAGGTTTCTTCGGGGTTGACGTCTTCTTTACCTTCTCAGGTTTTCTGATCACATCACTTTTATTAGAAGAATTTGGACAAAAAGGGAAGATTGATATCTTAGGTTTTTTTAGAAGACGCTTCTATCGGATTTTTCCACCGGTTGTTTTAATGATTCTTGTCGTCATGCCATTTACCTTCTTGGTTCGCCAAGATTATGTGGCAGGAATTGGTGGTCAGATTGCTGGTGTTCTAGGATTTATGACTAACTTCTATGAAATGTTGACAGGAGGAAGTTATGAATCTCAATTTATCCCTCACCTCTTTGTTCACAACTGGAGCTTAGCTGTTGAAGTTCATTATTATATCTTGTGGGGCTTGGCAGTCTGGTTCCTATCTAAGCGAGCGAAATCAAGCGGACAACTACGAGGAACAATCTTTCTACTTTCATCAGCTGCCTTTATCGTCAGTTTCCTTTCGATGTTTATCGGTAGTTTTATTGTAAGTTCTTATTCAACAGTATACTTTTCAAGCTTAACTCATGTGTATCCATTCTTCTTAGGTAGTGTGCTTGCTACCGTAATAGGGGTTCGTCATGCAACGCCACTTCTTAAACGTTTGAATAGAAGCTTGGATTTGAAGCAGACTTTGCTAGTCTTTGGAGCTGGGATCGGAGTCTTGCTATTACTGACCTTCTTTGTGAAATTTACATATCTCTTTGCTTATTTACTCGGCTTCTTGTTTGCAAGTTTAGTAGCGCTTCTGATGATTGTTGCGGCACGCGTCTTGCATGAGAAAACACCGACTATCAAAGAGCCAAAGATTATCAGCTTTTTAGCGGATACAAGCTATGCTGTCTATCTTTTCCACTGGCCGTTTTATATTATTTTCTCACAGTTAATGGGAAATATTCCGGCAGTGATTTTAACCACCATCTTCTCTTATATCTTCGCAACCCTTTCTTTCTATGTCATCGAACCTTTAGTAGCAGGAAAAACTACGGATCTCTTGCAAAAGGCAAAAGAAATTCCGCATATAAAACCGATCTTTGCTGGTAGTGCTGGAGTACTTGGTCTGATTACCGTTTCCGTGATATTGATAGCTCCTCAAGTAGGCGCATTTGAAACGGATTTGATGGTTAATGGTCTCAATCAGGCCCAAACCAATATGAACCGAACAAAAACCATGGCAGATCAAGCAGAAGCCAGTCGCTATAATATAGCTGAGGGTGTATCCATTATTGGAGATTCGGTAACCTTGCGTGCTTCAGAGGGACTAAAAGAAATCTTACCAGATGCGCAGATTGATGGTCAGGTCAGTCGAAATACCAAACAGGCAAATGAATTGATGCTGAATTACAGTCAGAATAAAGCCTTGCCTAAAATTGTAGTCATTGCGACTGGCGTTAATAATCCTGAAAATTATAAAGCTGATTTGGATCTGCTGATAACAAATCTTCCAAAAGGACATCAACTTGTTCTAGTTACTCCATACGAGGGAGACACAACGCAGGAAACACAACCTTATGTTGAGCAGTATGCAAGCTATGCGCGTGAACTGGCACAAAAATATCCATATATTGCACTTGCAGATTGGAATCAAGTAGCTAAAGATCATCCAGATATTTGGAAGGGAACAGACCAGGTTCACTTCGGTAGTGACACCACTAAGCAGGATGAAGGAGCAAAACTTTACGCAGAAACCATTAATGCTGCCGTTAAATCTCTTGCAGATAAACCTGTCAAATCAAAATAATCACTAAAAAGTAGAGATTGAATCTCTACTTTTTTCTTTAAACAGGATTTGGAAAAACTTGCCAAATTGTCAGAATTATGAGAAAATAGAAACAGTCAAAAAATGGAGGGAATACAATGAGAGAAGACATCAAGATTAATGACCGTGCTCTAGCATTGGAAGACCAAATCATTGAAGTGCTCGAAAAAGTTTATGATACAGATGTAGAGCTAGATGTATACAATCTTGGATTGATTTATGAGATTCATTTAGATGAGGCTGGTCTTTGTACAGTTGTTATGACCTTCACTGATACTGCCTGTGACTGTGCAGAAAGTCTGCCAATCGAGATTGTGGCAGGTTTAAAACAAATTGATGGGATTGAGGATGTCAAGGTTGAGGTTACCTGGTCTCCAGCATGGAAGATTACACGCATTAGTCGTTATGGGCGTATAGCTCTAGGGCTACCTCCACGATAATGGTTTATTTTGAAAATACAAAAAAGCAAGCCAGTTGAGGCTTGCTTTTGATTTGCTTATTTTTTACCAGATTGTTCCATATTCCAGAAATCTGTAACTGCACCACGTGATGCAGAAGATACTGTATGGGCATATTTACCGAGGACACCACGGCTATAGAGTGGTGGCAAGGTTGTTTCTGCCTTGCGTTTTTCAAGTTCTTCATCAGAAACGGCCATGGAAATTTCTTTGGTATCTTGGTCAACCGTAACGATATCGCCTGTACGGAGGTAGGCAATTGGTCCACCATCCTGAGCTTCAGGAGCGATATGTCCAACAACCAATCCATAAGTACCACCAGAGAAGCGTCCGTCTGTCAAGAGGGCAACCTTGTCTCCTTGGCCTTTACCAACGATCATTGATGAAAGTGATAGCATTTCAGGCATACCAGGACCACCCTTAGGTCCAACGAAACGAACAACGACTACGTCGCCATCAACAATTTCATCTGACAAGACAGCTTGGATAGCATCTTCTTCAGAGTCGAAGACCTTAGCTGGACCAACGTGACGACGAACCTTAACACCTGACACCTTGGCAACTGCACCGTCAGGAGCAAGATTACCGTTCAAGATGATAAGCGGACCGTCCGCACGTTTAGGATTTTCAAGTGGCATGATGACTTTTTGACCTGGAGTAAGATCTGCAAAGTCAGCTAAGTTTTCAGCGACAGTCTTACCAGTACATGTGATGCGGTCTCCGTGAAGGAATCCATTTGCCAGCAAGTACTTCATAACCGCAGGCACACCACCAACTTCGTAGAGATCTTGGAAGACATACTGACCAGAAGGTTTCAAATCAGCCAAGTGAGGTACACGTTCTTGGATGGTATTAAAGTCCTCAAGTGACAAGTTAACATTAGCTGCGTGGGCAATAGCAAGCAAGTGAAGAGTGGCGTTAGTAGAACCACCTAGAGCCATTGTCACTGTAATGGCATCTTCAAAGGCTTCGCGAGTCAAGATATCTGAAGGTTTGATACCAAGTTCAAGCATTTTGACAACTGCACGACCGGCTGCTTCGATGTCTTCTTTCTTATCAGCAGATTCAGCTGGGTGAGAAGAAGAACCTGGCAAACTCAACCCCAAAACTTCGATAGCAGTAGCCATGGTGTTGGCAGTGTACATTCCACCACAGCCACCAGGGCCAGGGCAGGCGTTACATTCCAGACGTTTCACGTCCTCCGCTGTCATATCGCCGTGATTCCACTTACCGATTCCTTCAAATACAGAAACCAAGTCGATGTCTTTGCCATCCAGTTTTCCAGGGGCGATAGTACCACCGTAAGCGAAAATAGCTGGGATATCCATATTGGCAATGGCAATCATAGAACCAGGCATGTTCTTATCACAGCCACCGATGGCTACAAAGGCATCCACGTTGTGACCACCCATAGCCGCCTCGATTGAGTCCGCAATGA
>CAKPXD010000052.1 GCA_934201655.1 uncultured Streptococcus sp.
TTTCCCTAAAATCAGCTATATTTCAACATTTTTGTTTATTTTCAATATGAAAAGTTCTTACAAATCCATGCAGGGGGCATCTAAATCAACAGGAAAAAGCCTTGAAATCAAGGCTTTTTTGTTTATCTAAGTATTTAGGGGCTATCTCAAAAGATAGATGCTCAATGTTCCGCTTCTTCCTTAAATCGTACTTTTCCTTGGCTATATAATCTCATAATCTTCACAAAACGAACTGCATTGTTTTGGTTATACATAAGAAAAATTGTAAAGAATAACATGCCAGCAAACCACAAACCATAGCTTTCATTAATCGGTTGACCAAATTTTAGAGGAAGAGTCAAGAAATACAAAAAATAAAAGATGGACACTATATTTACTACAAGGCGAGCAAATCGAAAAGGTAAAGCAGACAGTTGTCTAGGATCAAACTGATTTTTTACAAACAAATTATGAGATGCGGCATAGTAAAAGACTTTCTCTGTCGTCGGCTGTGCTTTGCGAACATTTTTATAGAGTGCTCGTTCAAGTAAAGCAACCAACGAGAAAAACTGCATCAACCAAAATAGAAAAATACAAGCTAGACTAAACCAGTTATAGACACCAATAAACTTGAGGGAAAAGAAGCCCGAAATTGCAGGCCCACCTGCTAGTAAGAGAATTACCAATTGAGGAATAAAGGAATTCGTGTCACCAGCTTTTTCAGTATTGAGCAACCTACTCTTTGGAGCAGCTAGAACCTCTCCTGTCTTTTGGTCATAATAGACCGCCTGACCATCACATTCGCCAATAAAGACACGACGGCGTCCGAGAAAAAACATACATACCTCTTTCTATTTATGAAAACAGATTCTCAAAGTTTGGAATTTTATTATCCTAGTATACCACAAACCATATGTATCAGCTCTGGTCAATCCACAAAAAAACCACCGCGAGGGTGGTTCTTTCTTTATCAATCGTCAAACACTCCGCCTGTGAGTTGGTACATGAGGTAAATGTGCTCCAGAACTTTGACTTTATCCATGTGTTCCACATCTTTAAACCCTCCTAATGCCAGGAGTGGAACAAAACCGAAACATTGGTCATAAGACAGAGTACCATGGTTTGACACAGCTTGTCTATATAAATCAAGTTCAAATTTTTTTGTAATATATTCGTTATCTAAATATTGAACGAATAAATCCATTCCCTTACAAATAATATCCAAATCTTGAATATTGTATTGAACAATTCCCACAAAGGCATTCTTTTCCCAAGTTACAATATCTCCAAATGCTGTTACGAACATAGGAAAAGCGATATCTCCTCTGAAATAGCTATCTCGGAGAAGTTCAAGATAGTCATCTGGATTGATGACTTTTAGATAACCATCTAAGAAGGTTCCTAAACCATCTTCCTGCCAAATTTGAACTAACTCAGCTGGTACTTGATCCTTGTATTTTTCAATCACTTCTTGGGGCATATCTGCCACTTTTACAAAGTTTTCTATCATTTTATCCTCCTTTTTTGAGTTCATAGACAAGACTATTAGATGTCATTCGTCATTCACTAGCTAGAAAATATAAAATAGGTTGCTTTTCTGTACCAAATAAAGTGACTATCTTTACGAAGCGGAAAAAATTTCCTCATCTTGTTCATTCAGAATCGCTTGAACTTCTCCACCATTAACCACTACTAAATAGTCCACTGGTAGAATCAAAGATTTTATTAGTTTTGGATTCTTTTTCAATATTTCAAAAGCATACATAGCAACAAAATCATCTGTATCTTGATTTTGATAGCCAATAAACCAGCCCGAATCACCTTTTCGATCAGTGTCTTGTCTCTGCAAATAATAATGTTGACTCTCAAAGACATCTTTGGCTAACACTATTTTCTCATCAAATCTAATATCAGAAACTTCAAAATCGAACTCTTTAACCAGTCTACTTTGTTCAGCCTGAATCCAAAGAGCCAAGGTTAAATCATCAGTAAACTCTTTAAAAGGATTTGTCTCATAGTTGACTGACATTATCCTAAATTGGTCCATATTTAATTGAACAAGTTTATATATACTAAAACCAATTTGTAATAGCAGACCATCTCGTATTCTTTCCTTTGAAGGCAGGACATTTACAATTTTAAGCCATTCCTCAAAGAAACCTTCTGAGAATGTCCCGTAAAAGAGTAAACCATTCTTCTCTACTTTTATATCAAGCACTTCAGTCATTTTTTCAACCTCCTTAAAATTTCATTTTGTAGCTTCGTTCTAGCTTCACGCTCCAAAGCTATCATTAATTTGCTTTTCCATTTTATCCTCCGATTTACTTGTATCCTTGTTTTCATTATAATCCTAGTATACCACATTCCATATGCTAGTTCATAGGATAACTAAGGTTGGAAGATTGCTAAAAGGTTGACAGAACTTCGCTCCATAGGATATGATGGGAATACCTAGAATTTTATCTCTGCACGACCTATACGCCTTCTACTGAGCGTTGGTGAGTTCAATTCTATATTTGGAGGTTTTATGAAAATCTATTATTCAAAATTTGTCGGTGTCGGCTATCTAGTCTTTGCGGCGGGTGTATTCTTTCAATTTTTCTTTTTCCTCGCGCATGGATTGATCGACTTTTCCCAGCTTAGTCTTCTTACTGTGGTTCCAACCATCCTCTTTTTCGCTGCTATCTATTCAACGATTGCAGGCATCAAAAGACTTTCTAGTCGTAGGCTCTCCTTTGAATTCACCTTTGAAGGTATTTATGTCTATCCTGGGTTATTCTTCTCAAAAGAAATTTTCATCCCAAAAGAAGAATTATTGCGAGCATCGTATGTTGAAGTGGATGTCAGTGACCCCGACCATGTCAACAGCAAGGCTTGCTATTTAGATTTTGACCTGAGAGAGGTGACCCAGCTAGAAGATATTTCTAAGTCAAACGTCATCATCGATACAAGTGTTCTGATATTGCGTCTCGCCCTTAGCCTCTGTCGATTTAGAGAGGAAGAAAAAGCCGAGTTGGCGACCTATCTAAAAGAAAACTACGGAATTGATTTCTTATATTAGAAAGCAATAAAAAAAAGCCCTGTTGTAGGGCTTTTTGTGTTGTTAGCGATTTAGCATATGCTACGTTCCGCTTTCATCCTGTTCTTTCTTAAATCGCACTTTTCCTTGGCTGTATAGTTTCATAATTTTCACAAAGCGAACTGGATTGTTTTGGTTGTACACTAACACGAGCGCAAAGATTACTAATCCAGCTACCCAAAATTCATAACCTAGTTCAATCTCCTGACCAAACTTTTGAGTGTAATTATAAAAAATATATAGCAAATAGATATTAGTGGCAACTATTAGAAAACGAACAATTCGGAAGATTTTAGTCGACAGCTTAGCCGGTTCAAAGTTTTCTTCCCCCACCATCAGGTTATGAGAAGCCGCATAGTAAAAAACCTTTTCTGTCGTCGGCTGGGCCTTGCGTACATTTTTATAGAGAGCTCATTCGAGTAAAGCAACCATAAACAAAAACTCAGCCAACCAAAATAATAGGATGAAGTTCAAACTGGTCCAGTTATAGACCCCGATACTCATAGCTGCAAGGAAGCCAAAGCCACCCGTTCCACCGGCCATGAAGAAAATCACCAATTCAGGAATATAAGCGTTGGTCTTCCGAGCCCCTTCAGTATTGAGTAGGACACTCTTGGGAGCAGCTAAAGCCTCTCTCGTCTTTTGGTCATAATAGACCGCTTGACCATCACATTCGCCGATAAATACACGACGGCGTCTAAGAAAAAACATCTTGACCTCTTTCTATTTCCTTTGTTATATTTACTTCTTAACTCGACTATTTCTGTACCGTTCAACTGCCTTCAGCCATCGGATCAACCAGACAATGTGTTTTCGATTTCCACGCGCAACATCTGTATTTAAGAGCTTACTTTTAGCAGTACCTATATCTATACTTAGGCATATAAGATCCGATACATATTTTCCATGAAGCCATCAATCTCTCCTCGAACAATTTTCAACAAACGATCTTCTTCGGATTGCGAGATAGAGACTCCTTCTCTTTTTCCACTGTCGTTATCCTGAGAATAGTTAGAATAAATTAAATTAAGGTCTTTATCTAACACGAAAGCTACATATGTTTGTTTTTCATTAACTTGTGTAATGAAAAATAACTGAAAATCTTTTGTATCTTTCTGAGGAGGGCTGATTTTCAAATGTACTTCTCCTTCTATTTCAAGTGGATAAATGACTCCGTCTAGACGAATGGCACCATCAGATGGAATGATGTATCCCGCTTTACGTATTTGAGATGCGTACTTTTCCGACGTCATTAAATAATGAAGAACTGCGATTCTATCCTGTTTTTCAAAAGCTGTTTTTAGAGTACTGGATTCTTGAGAATTCTTATAAGCGAGATACAAAGGAATAACTAATAAGATAAAAGATACTATTATCAACCACTTAAACTGTTTCATTTTATCTAACATTACTCTTACCACCTCTTTCTAAATAGTCAAAGAAGGCTTTCTGCTTTTTCTTTCTCTCTATCTCTTCTTTTTAATCTGATAATAAATAAAACTAATAGTGGTATCCAAAAGAATTGAATAACCAAAAGTTCTTATTGTCCATATAAGCCAAATCGGGCTATTTTCAGCATCTATATTCAATAGTTTTAAAGACACTGCTAGAGTCAAAAATAAGACAACTTCTGTAGTCAAGCGGTGCTTTGCCTTTTTAAGGTCTATGGTTTTCAAAAAGGACTGACTCTTGGTTTCCTTAGGTACTTCTTCCCAATAGGTCTTATCCTTACTTCTTAGATAAAGTAGATAACCAACTTCGACGATTAATCTTGAAAAAGCTGAAATAAACACTATATTGCTCACAATCCCAAATGTTTGCAAATAATAACCGGATAAACTAGCCAATCCTCCGCTTAACAAAGTAACTCCTAGAATAATCCAAAGGGATGGTTTACTGTAAACACTTGAAAAGGCTATATAGTTAGCAGTTGTTCGTTTATCTGAAAATCCTTTTCTTAGTTGCTTTTTTAACCAACTGGCATTATAAACAATTAACCCCATGAATAAACCAATGGAACTTAACCAATAAATCAGCGAGTAGATCAGCGAATTTTTTAGAACCTCATTCGTTAAAATAGTGAGGATATAATCCATTAAAACCAATGAAAGATGAATCCCATTGATTAGTACAAAGAGCATCGCAGTACTAAAGAGTTGATGTTTATAGATGAATGTCTTGCTGAATGACATAATCTGACAGCCCAGCATGAGCAATAGAAGGAGACATAGAAAAAGAAAAGGGACATTCGAAAAGGGATCTACTGTGAACTGCTCCTTGATAAAAAAGTATACATGAGTCAGGTCGATACTCAATACAAACAAACCAGCCCAGGCCAAACTCAACATTCTAACAGAAGCTCTCGTGGAACCCAGCGCTTGAAAATATTCCTTATTTAATTCTTCTGACTGACGGTTCATATCCCACTACTCCTCTTCTAGCTGACCGCTTTTGACCAACTTTTTGTAATAGCGTTTGCTGTACCATTCACGGTCACTAATTTCTAGGTATTCTTTGTTGTTTTTATTGGCGTGGCTAATAGCCCAATAAACAATCCCTGCTACAAAAACAAAGATTAGAAACATAAAGATGATAAAGAAAATAACAAAAGACATTCTCATTTCATATTCCTTTTAAAATTGGTTAGAAAGCAAGGACATTTCTCCACCTTTACTTCTGATTGATGTTCTTAGTTACGGTAAAACTGGTTATCTTTGTCGCTTACAGATTGACCGATAGACAAGACATCTTGACTGCCATCTGTACCTGTCACTTCGTTTTGGACTCCAGCTGGGGTAAAGATCAGTCGTGCCCCTTGTCCACCACCGACAAGATGAATACCTGTTGAGTAGTAGCCGTCTTTTTCCTCTACTTGACCCATCTCGTATTTAAAGGTTCCATTTGAACTTTGGATCGTTACAATTCCATCTGCTGTGACTGTTGCAGTTGTTCCCGCGTAGTTTTCCCAAGTCCCTACAAACTTAGCGTAAGCCTCTTGTGATTTTTGCTTATCTTCCTTTTGTTCTGCTTGAGTGGTTGTAGCTTCTGCCGCACTATTTGTTTCTGACTTCTGCTCCTCTTTTTGGCCTGCTTCAGTTTTACTTGCGGACTCTGTAGTTACCTTGCTTGTTGTCTCCTTTTGGTTTGAAGATGACGTATTCTTGTCAGTCTTTCCACCACAGGCAACCAAGGTCAAGGCAGCCAACAAGGTCAGGACTGATAGGCTCGTATAGCGCAATGTTTTGTTTTTCATAAAAATCTCCTTTGAAATAGACAAAGATAAAAATAGCTCGTCAGATTTTACATAGATTTTGACGTCTGTGTCGTAGTCTTCAGTGTATCATTTATTTGCTTTTAATTCAACAGCTATCATATATCGAAAAAAGGCTAATCCAAGTAGGAATTAGCCCTTTTATTTCTAGTTTTGATTTGCTCGTTTTTTAGTAGATAAACATGGCATCGCCAAAGCTAAAGAAACGGTATTTTTCATCGATAGCATGCTGGTAGGCTTTGAGGACCAATTCACGACCTGCAAAAGCTGAGACAAGCATGACCAAGGTAGACTTCGGCAAATGGAAATTAGTAGAAAAAGCATCCACCACCTTCCAGTCATAGCCTGGCTTGATAAAGATATTAGTCCAGCCAGAATCGGCCTGGATTTGCCCATCAAACTTGCTTCCGATGGTTTCTAGCGTACGGATAGAGGTAGTCCCCACAGCAATGACACGGCCACCATTTTCTTTGACCTGACGCAAGGTCGCTGCTGCTTCCTCAGACAATTGGTAAAACTCTGAGTGCATCTCATGCTCATCCAAATTATCTACTGAAACAGGTCTAAAGGTCCCAAGTCCAACGTGCAAGGTCAGGTAGACTAGGTGAACGCCTTTTTGCTGGATTTCTTCTAGTAATTCTTTGGTAAAATGTAGCCCTGCAGTTGGGGCTGCTGCTGATCCACTCTCCTTGGCATAGACTGTCTGGTAACGTTCACGGTCATCCAATTTTTCGTGAATATAAGGAGGCAAAGGCATTTCTCCAAGACTTTCAAGTACCTCTAAGAAAATCCCCTCATATTCAAAACGGACAATACGGCCGCCATGGGTTAATTCCTCGGTCACAACCGCGCTAAGTCGACCATCACCAAAGATAACGCGGGTGCCGACCTTGAGACGTTTGGCTGGCTTCGCCAATACTTCCCATTCGTCTCCTGCTGTATTTTTCAAAAGCAAGAGTTCAACATGGCCCCCTGTTTCTTCTTTTTGACCATGAAGTCGAGCTGGCAAAACGCGGGTATCATTCATAACCAGGGCATCACCTGGCTCTAGCATTTCGATAATAGAGTGAAAGTGGCGATCTTGAAATTCACCTGTTTTGCGATTGACCATCAAGAGTTTAGAGGCATCGCGCTTTTCCAAAGGAGTCTGAGCAATCAACTCCTCAGGCAAGTGAAAATCAAAATCATTTGTATTTAATGTTGTCATTCTTCTTTTCTCTTCTCATTTATTCAAATTACTTATCAAAGCGAACTTCTTCAAGTAGGTACTCTATGAAGCGTTCACCCATCTTAGACAAGCTAGTTTTCTCATGCTGGATATAAACCAGTTCAATGGGATCATCAATATCAAGTGGAATCGAAACGATATTGTCTCCATTGAGATTACTATTAAGGATACCAGTCGCGATGGTATATCCGTCCAAACCAATCAAGAGATTGAACAAGGTCGCACGGTCACTAACAACGATGGATTTCTTGTGGTGTTCCTGAGACAAAATCTCCTCTGAGAAATAGAAGGAATTATGGGTACCTTGGTCATAGCTCAAGTATGGGAAGTCTTCTAGGTCTGCCAACTGCACCTTGTCTCTCTTAGCAAGAGGGTTAGTCTTGCTGACAAAGATATGGGGTTGGGCTGTAAAGAGATGGTGGGCAACGAGATGGTTGTCATCTAACATCTTCGAAAGAACATCCCTATTATAGCTATTTAAAAAGAGAACTCCTACTTCACTTCGGAAGTTCTTGACATCATCGATAATCTCCCAAGTTCTCGTCTCACGCAAAAAAAGCTCGTACTTTTCCATATCGCTTTTCTTGAGCAAGGAAACAAAGGCATTAACTACAAAGGCATAGTGTTGCGAAGACACACTAAAAAGCTCGCGATGAGCGATTGGGTTCTTATAGCGTTCTTCTAGAAGTTGAGTTTGCTCGACAACCTGACGAGCATAGGATAAAAACTCCATCCCATCACGTGTGAGGGTGATTCCCTTAGGATTGCGGATAAAAATCTCAATTCCCATCTCATTTTCTAGGTCACGAACGGCATTTGATAGACTCGGTTGTGTAATGAAAAGTTGCTTGGCAGCCTCATTCATCGAACCAGTCTCTACGATTTTGATAATATAGTGTAATTGTTGAATTCTCATGCTTTTATTGTACCATACTTGAGGCAATATAAAAAGAACCAGTAACTGAAAGCCAAGCTAGCCGCATATCAGTCTTTTTTTGTAGCTCATAAAAAAGAGGTTGGATGATTTCCAACCTCTTTATCTGTTCTAGCAAGTTAAAACTAGCTGTCTTTTTTCCAAAAGATGGCTAATAAAATCATGGCTCCCAAAACTGATGGGATAATAGCCGTATCAGCTAAAATAGGGCCCCAAGTTCCAAAAAGCATTTGACCCAGGAAAGCACCAATCCAACCCAGGAACATTTTCCCGAAGCATCCCATCCGTTCTCCACGATTGGTGATAGCTCCTGCCAATAGTCCGATCAAAAGACCGACAAACATACTTCCAAGCATAGTTTCTCCTTAAATTGCCCAATCTCCATTGCGGAAGAGTGGTACGCGTGTCCCATCCTCACGGATACCATCGATATCCATTTGGTTCGAACCAATCATAAAGTCAACGTGAACATCTGAACGATTAAGCCCTGCAGCTTCAAGTTCTTCTTCACTCATCTCAGCTCCACCAACAACGCTCGTTGCATAGGCTGCACCAATAGCCAAGTGGTTAGAAGCATTTTCATCGAAAAGGGTGTTAAAGAAGGTAATCCCTGACTGAGAAATTGGACTTGGATCTGGTACCAAGGCACACTCACCCAAGGCACGCGCACCAGCATTCTTAAAGA
>CAKPXD010000053.1 GCA_934201655.1 uncultured Streptococcus sp.
AAACAGTTGTATGGAACGGACCTATGGGTGTATTTGAAAACCCTGACTTCCAAGCTGGTACAATCGGTGTGATGGATGCTATCGTAAAACAACCAGGTGTTAAATCAATCATCGGTGGTGGTGACTCAGCTGCCGCAGCGATCAACCTTGGACGTGCAGACAAATTCTCATGGATCTCTACTGGTGGTGGAGCTTCAATGGAGCTTCTTGAAGGTAAAGTTCTTCCAGGACTTGCAGCCTTGACTGAAAAATAAGAATATTAAAAAGGAGAACTCGGCTTCTCCTTTTTTGCGCTTTTTTAAAGTTTGAGAGTACCGAGGGATAATTGGACAGAATCCAAAAAAAACAGTAAAATAGAGGAATACCAATCTAAATGAAATTTGAGTGATAATCGTGGAAAAAAGAGACAATCAGACAAAAACAGCTATTTGCGGTATTATCAATGTCACCCCAGATTCTTTTTCTGATGGGGGCCAATTTTTTGCTATTGAAGAAGCCTTAAAACAGGCTCGAAAATTGATAGCTGAAGGTGCTACTATCTTAGATATCGGTGGAGAATCTACTCGACCTGGAAGTAGCTATGGCTATGTTGAGATTGAAGAGGAAATCCAACGTGTGGTTCCAGTTATTCAGGCTATCCGTCAAGAAAGTGATGTTTTGATTTCAGTCGACACATGGAAAAGTCAAGTTGCAGAAGCAGCTCTAAAAGCGGGTGCCAATATAGTCAATGACATTACAGGTCTCATGGGTGACGAGAAGATGGCGGAGGTGGTTGCGAAAGCAGAAGCTCAAGTCGTCATCATGTTTAATCCAGTCATGGCACGCCCTCAGCACCCTAGTTCACTTATCTTCCCTCATTTTGGCCTTGGAGAGCCTTTTAAAAAGGAAGACTTAGATGAGTTTGAAAAACTACCAGTAGAAGAATTGATGACAGCTTTCTTTGACCGTGCTCTAGTAAGAGCGGAAAAAGCAGGAATTTCGAAAGAAAAGATCATGCTAGATCCTGGGATTGGCTTTGGCTTGACCAAAAAGGAAAATCTGCTACTTCTACGTGACCTTGATAAATTACACGAGATGGGCTATCCTATCTTTTTAGGAGTTTCTCGCAAGCGCTTTGTCATCAATATTCTGGAAGAAAATGGTTTTGAAGTAAATCCAGAAACTGAAACTGGTTTCCGCAATCGTGATACGGCTTCAGCTCATGTGACCAGTATCGCCGCTAGACAGGGTGTAGAAGTTGTGCGTGTACACGATGTAGCCAGCCACAAGATGGCAGTTGAAATCGCATCAGCCATCCGTCTGGCAGATGATGCGGAAAATTTAAACTTGAAACAGTATAAATAAGATGAATAAAAACGAAACAAATCAGTGGATAGCTAACTATCGGACAGACCAACCGCATTTTGGTTTGGAGAGGATGGTGAAGCTATTAGCCCTACGTGGCAATCCCCATCTCAAGCTCAAGGTTATCCATATCGGAGGCACCAATGGTAAGGGATCTACTATAGCCTTTTTGAAGAATATGTTGATAAAGATGGGGCTAAGAGTTGGAGTCTTTAGCTCACCCTATCTGATTCATTATACCGATCAGATTGCCATTAATGAGGAATCTATCCCAGAAGCAAGATTAGAGACCTTGATGGTAGACTATCGCTCACTACTTGAGAGGGAGCATGCTCTTGATTTGCAGGAAACGACAGAGTTTGAGATTATCACTGCTATAGCCTATGATTATTTTGCTTCTGAGCAAGTCGATGTGGCTATTATGGAAGTAGGTATGGGCGGACTTTTGGATAGTACCAATGTCTGTCAACCTATGCTAACGGGAATCACGACTATCGGATTAGACCATGTAGCGCTTTTAGGGGATAGCTTGGAAGCTATCGCGGAGCAGAAGGCTGGAATTATCAAACAAGGAGTTCCCCTGGTAACAGGGAATATTGTCCCAAAAGCCTTAGCAGTTATCAACCAAATCGCGAAAGCGAAAGAGGCTCCTAGGCTTGTTTATGAGGAAGATTATCAAGTCAGTCATCAAGAGAGTGTGGGGACGGGAGAAGTCTTTGACTATACAAGCTCAGTCAGACAAGGTCGCTTTCAGACAGGATTGCTGGGTTTGCACCAGATAGAGAATGCTGGGATGGCACTAGCTTTACTAGATAGGTACTGCCAGGAGAATGGACGAGAATTACCAGAAAATGACTTGTTGGCTCAAGCCTTAGAAGAAACAAGTTGGCCTGGACGCTTTGAAGTTGCTTCTAGAAGCCCTTTGATGATTTTAGACGGGGCTCACAATCCCCATGCTGTCAAGGCTTTGTTGGCTACCTTGCAAGAACGATTTGCTGATTATCACAAGGAAATCCTCTTTACTTGCATTAAAACCAAGGCCTTGGAGGATATGTTAGACTTGTTAGAAACTTTGCCAGATACTGAGCTGACATTGACTCACTTTGATGACGGTCGAGCGACAGACGAAAAAGTACTAAAAAAAGTAGCTTATTCTAGAAATCTCAACTATCAAAGTTGGAAGGAATTTCTAGATCAAAAAATGACAGAAAATGAAGAGAAAAAAACAGTTAGGATTACCACGGGCTCATTATACTTTTTAGCCCAAGTGAGAGCCTATCTAATGGAGAGGAAAAACTAGAGAATGGATACACAAAAAATTGAGACGGCTGTAAAAATGATTATCGAAGCGGTCGGTGAAGATGTTAACCGCGAAGGCTTGCAGGAAACTCCTGCTCGTGTAGCTCGCATGTACCAGGAGATTTTTTCAGGACTTGGTCAAACTGCGGAGGAGCATTTGTCAAAATCCTTTGAAATTATTGATGACAATATGGTAGTAGAAAAGGATATCTTTTTCCATACCATGTGTGAACATCACTTCTTGCCATTTTATGGGAAAGCTCATATCGCCTACATTCCAGACGGACGTGTGGCAGGTTTGTCAAAGCTAGCTCGTACTGTGGAAGTTTATGCTAAAAAGCCACAGATTCAAGAGCGCTTGAATATCGAAGTAGCTGATGCTTTGATGGACTATCTAGGTGCCAAAGGTGCTTTCGTTGTTATTGAAGCAGAGCATATGTGTATGAGCATGCGTGGTGTTCGAAAACCAGGAACTGCAACCTTGACAACAGTAGCTCGTGGAGTGTTTGAAACGGATAAAGATCTTCGAGATCAAGCATACCGTCTCATGGGGTTATAAAAATCGATTTAAACGATTTTTTTCTAGAAAGGACTAGTTATGGATCAATTGCGCATTAAGGATTTGGAAATTTTTGCCTTCCATGGGGTTTTTCCTAGTGAGAAAGAACTGGGACAAAAATTTGTCATTTCAGCTAGCTTATCCTATGATATGACCAAGGCTGCGACAGACTTGGATTTAACTGCTTCTGTACATTACGGAGAACTTTGCCAGCAATGGACGACTTGGTTTCAGGGAACCACTGAAGACTTGATTGAAACAGTTGCCTACAAACTAGTAGAGCGCACTTTTGAAACCTATCCAATAGTTCAAGAAATTAAACTGGAACTCAAAAAACCATGGGCGCCTATTCATCTACCACTAGACACCTGTTCAGTAACCATTCATCGCCGCAAACAAAGAGTCTTTATTGCTCTAGGTAGCAATATGGGGGATAAGACGGCTAATCTCGAACTAGCTCTTGACAAGATGCGTACTCGTGGGATTCGTATTCTCAAAGAGTCTAGTGTGATTACAACTGAGCCATGGGGCGGTGTAGAACAAGAAAGTTTTGCTAATCAGGTCATTGAAGTCGAAACTTGGCTGCCGGCTCCAATCTTGTTAGAAACCTTGTTGGACATTGAGGCAGAAATGGGTCGGGTCAGAGAGGTGCATTGGGGACCTCGTTTGATTGACTTAGATTTGCTCTTTGTAGAGGATCAAGTTATCTATAAAGATGACCTCATCTTGCCGCATCCTTATGTTGCTGAGCGACTCTTTGTCTTAGAGTCGCTGCAGGAAATTGCGCCTCATTTCATCCATCCAGTCCTAGGACAACCGATTCGTCACTTATATCGTCAATTGGAGAAAGAAAATGGGCAAGGTTTCTGAAACTTATAGTAAATGGAAAAGTATAGGGGAAGGTCTTGTAGCTATTGTCTCAGGCCTCCTCTTGATTTGTTTTGGGCAGGTAGTTCCGATACTGGGTTACCAACTCCTGATGGCCTACTTTTTTTTGTCGGCAGTTTGGCAACTATTGACGCGATGGTTTCAAGAAAAGTCCCGTAGAGAAAATATATTTGTAACTCTAGCCAAGCTCTTTCTTGCAGTCATCCTATTTGATTCAGTCATCTTGCAGGACATCGCTCTCTATCTCTTGGTTATTATCATTGGAAGTTATCAGCTTTTTACAGGCCTAATCAGTCTGATTACCTGGTTGCTATACCGGAAAAATCATATTCATCCAAGGATTAATTACTTATTTGATGCTGTGTGGATGATGGGATTTGGTCTCTATAGTATTTCCCCTTTTCATGATGCGACAAATTTTGAATTACTCTTACTTGGTTTTTACTTGATTATGTTGGGGGCAAGCAGCCTCAGAGATGGTTTCTTTTTTGAAAAAGGGAGAAGCAATCCTAAGCTCAAGCGTAGAATGAGAATGACCCTGCCTATATTCATGACAGCCTTGATTCCCATCAGTACCTTACGACGATGGAATGAAAGGTTATCTAGTCATCAGGTAGAAGAAAATGAAGTGCATTCGGAGAGAAAAAATGAAGAATCTGTTGATTTAGAAATTTTCATCCATACTTCAGAATCATCTTTCTTCTTGGCCATGGGTCATGTAGATATCTGCTATCAAGGTCAGGTTATTTCCTACGGCTCTTATGACCCACATTCAGAACGCTTGTTTGGTACAATTGGCGACGGGGTTTTATTTAAGGCTAATCGTGAAAAATATATTGAACTTTGTAAGAGAGAAAGCCAGAAAACCCTATTCACCTATGGTTTAAGCCTGTCTCAACAACAGAAAAAAGCCATCGAAGAACGATTGAGAGAGATAGAAAGCCTCTTGATACCTTGGGAGCCAAGTTCACAACTACTGAAAAGAAGGGAAGGAGAGGTCAAACATACCTACTCTTATCAGCTGAAACACGAGGCTGATGCAACCCTCTATAAGTTCACATCATCTAAATTTAAAACCTACTTTGTTCTCAGTACAAACTGTGTTCTATTGGCCGACTCTATTGTTGGAGAGGCTGGAACTGATATCCTGAGTCCCCAAGGTTTTATCGTCCCTGGGACTTATCAGGACTATCTTGATTTAGAATTTAAAAAACCGAGTGGTATCGTGGTCAGTCGTTCTATTTATTAAAAAAAGAAAACTCTAGTCAGAAGGCTAGAGTTTTTAAAATAGGTCATTTTCTTCAGGTAGGAGGATGGTTTCCTTACCGTCCATATCCATAACAAGTACTTTCGGTGGGTACAATGGGTCAAAGGGATGATTAAAATCGAAGTCAATCGTTGTAGGTAGATGCTCACTTGAAAAACGGAAGGTGATGGAACCGTTACTGTTTAAGAGCTGAAATTCCAACTCATCTTCTAATTCAAAAACATGCTTTAAAAAATGATCAATAATGTACCAGATTGAGTCAATCACATCGTCTGAGAGATTGGTTACCACTCCAAAGCTAGCACAGCGTCTATGAGAATCCGTAAAAGCCATCCATGCCTCCTACTTAATTTTTTATTATCATACTGCAAACTGGCCTAAAAATCAAGAAAAGTAAACTGATTTACAAAAATATGATTATCGGTGAAATTTTTTCAAAGAAAGTTCAATTAATCCTTGAAAATGCTTACAATTAGTGGTAAACTAGTAGTGGTGTAAACATGAAAACAAAATTTTCAACATTAGAAAGGAAACGGTATGAACACAGATGATACAGTAACAATTTATGACGTTGCCCGAGAAGCAGGAGTTTCAATGGCAACTGTCAGTCGTGTAGTCAATGGTAACAAGAATGTCAAAGAAAACACTCGTAAGAAAGTTCTAGAGGTGATTGATCGCCTAGACTATCGTCCAAATGCAGTAGCTCGTGGCTTGGCAAGCAAACGAACAACAACTGTTGGGGTTGTCATCCCAGATATCACTAACACGTATTTTGCTGCGCTAGCAAAAGGGATTGATGATATTGCAGAGATGTACAAATATAACATTGTCCTTGCGAATAGTGATGAGGATGATGAAAAAGAAGTGGCAGTAGTGAATACACTCTTTTCAAAACAAGTTGATGGTATTATCTTTATGGGCTATCACTTGACAGAGAAAATTCGCTCAGAGTTTTCACGTTCACGTACCCCTGTAGTTCTTGCAGGAACAGTGGATGTAGAACACCAGCTTCCAAGTGTTAATATTGACTATAAGAATGCTACTGCGGATGCTGTTCGCCATTTGTTGAAGCGTAACAAAAAAATTGCCTTTGTGAGTGGTCCATTGGTAGATGATATTAACGGTAAAATTCGCTTGGTTGGCTACAAAGAAGCTTTGAAAGCCGCAGGAGTCAACTATAGTGAAGGGCTTGTATTTGAATCTAAATATCGCTATGATGATGGTTATGCTTTGGCAGAGCGCTTAGTTTCTTCAAAAGCAACTGCAGCGATTGTGACTGGTGATGAATTGGCAGCTGGTCTCTTGAACGGCTTGGCTGATCATGGAGTTTCAGTACCAGAAGACTTTGAAATCATTACGAGTGATGATTCTCAAATCGCACGCTTTACTCGACCAAGCCTTACAACTATCGCACAACCCTTGTATGATTTAGGTGCGATTAGTATGCGTATGTTGACTAAAATTATGCATAAAGAGGAATTAGAAGAACGTGAAGTCCTCCTACCTCACGGTTTGACAGAACGCAAATCAACTCGCAAAAAGTAATAAAAAAACCAGGAATCTAGCTGATTTCCTGGTTTTTTATTATCCTTCCATATAAGCTTGGAGCTCATCGCCCTTAAGTCCAGCATTGATTGCGATAAGAAGCTTCAGTCGTGCTTTTTGAGCGTTAAGTTCTTTTACAAAATATACACCATCATTCTGAAGACAAACACCACCGCCTTCGTAGGCGTAAACAGGTTCTGCAATCCCATTGAAACAACGTGAGACTAGTGCAATAGGAAGTCCTGCTTGACTGAGAGATTTTAATTTTTCAGCTGTTTCCTTTGGTACATTTCCAGCGCCAAAAGCCTGAATAATCAATCCATCTAGTTGGTCAACAGGAAGTAAATCGAGAAGTTCATCGGTCATGCCCGCATAAACAGGGATAATAGGGACCAGCCCTTGAATGCTCTCAAGGTCAAAACGAACACGAGGTTCAGCCGTTTTGAAGTAGAGAATTTCCTGCTTCATAATGAGCCCGAGTGGTCCATGAGTTGGTGTTTGAAAGGTACTAACGTTAGTAGTATGCGTTTTTGTGACATATTTGGCGGCGTGAATTTCATCGTTCATAACGACCAAGACACCCTTATCTGCAGCCTTGTCATCACTGGCCACTCGTAAGGCGCTAAGATAGTTGTAGACACCATCGCTTCCCAGTTCATTGGAAGATCTCATGGCACCTGTCAGGACGATAGGCATATGAGGTACTTCCATGGTATCGAGGAAATAAGCCGTTTCTTCTAGTGTATCTGTCCCATGTGTAATGACAACACCATCATAGGACGATGCCTCTTGTTTAATTTTATGGTAGAGGGCTAACATATGCTTAGGCTTGATGTGTGGGCTGGGCAAATTTAAAAAATCCAAGGAATGGACTTCGATACCTTCGAGAGGATTAGAGATATGATTCATAGGGTTATCAGCACTAGTCCTTACAGCTCCAGATTCATCTGCCTGCATGGAAATAGTGCCACCGGTATGTAAAACAAGGATTTTCTTAGTCATGATTCACTCACTTTTTCTGAAATGTGGTATAATCATTGTATCATAAAAGAAAGGAATGAGATAGAATGGAAGTCAAAGCTGTATTTTTTGATATTGATGGAACGCTTGTAAATGACAGTAAGAGTGTTTTGAAGTCCACTAAGGAAGCTATCAAGATTGTGAAAGAACAAGGAGTACTTGTTGGGGTAGCAACAGGGCGAGGACCTTTTTTTGTTAAGGATTTGATGGATGATTTGGATCTGGATTTTGCAGTGACCTACAATGGCCAATATATCTTTAACAAAGATCGAGTTCTTTTTGCTAGCCCTATTGATAAGAGAAGCCTCAGACAAATCATCTCTTATGCCAAGAAAAATCGAAAAGAGATTGCCATGGGAACGCGACAAGACGTTGTCGGTTCTCGGATTATGTCCTTTGGACTCAGCCCTCTTTCACAGCTAGTTAGTCGATTTGTACCTAAATTTTTGACTCGTACTGTTAGTCATTCCTTTAATCGTATGGTCAGTAAGGCCCTTCCTCAGAAGGAAGATGATTTGTTGGACTTAATCAACCAACCGATCTATCAGGTGCTTATGTTGATGACGCCTGAGGAGACAAACCATGCTGCTGAAGCATTAAATCATTTGAAATTTACCAGAAGTAATCCATTCGCGGCCGATATTATCAATCAAGGAAATTCTAAGTTAGAGGGTATCCGTCGTGTCGGGAAAGAGTATGGTTTTGATCTCAACCAAGTCATGGCTTTTGGAGACTCGGATAATGACTTGGAAATGTTGGCAGGCGTTGGAATGTCTGTTGCCATGGGAAATGGTAGCAACAGCGTAAAAGAAGTTGCTAAGCATATTACTGCCAGCAACCAAAACGATGGGATTCATAAGGCTTTGGAATATTTTGGAGTTTTGTCTTCTGAAAAAGTCTTTGTCAGTCGTGACTATCATTTTAACAAGGTTAAAACCTTCCATCATATGATGGACGAGCGAACTCAAGAAGAACCAATAGCTTGGGATTTGCAAGGGGCAACTCATCGCGCCGGTTTTAAGATTGAAGAGTTAGTTGAATTTGTCCGTGCTGCAAGCAATTCTGAAGAGGAATTTCAACAAGCTGTACAAGATTTGCACCAGGCACTTGATATATCAGCAGATAAAGTTTCTCAAAAAATACCGGCTGAAAGTACTTTGG
>CAKPXD010000054.1 GCA_934201655.1 uncultured Streptococcus sp.
TTCTTGAATCGCATTTTTATTGGACTTGATTTCTTCAATCTCAGACTCCAGCTTTTGCTTTTCAGTTGCGATGATTGAGAGATGTTCTTGGCATTTTTCTTTTTCAGCTTGCCAATCTCCACCTCTTAGATTGTTTAATTCTTTTTCCTGAAGTTCTAAAAGCGTTTCGAGTTCTTCGACTTGTTGGCAAGTTTGTTGATAAGCAAGGTACAAACCTTGTTCCTGAATACGAGCTTGCTCTCCCTGGAATTTAATAGTTTCCAAAGTTTGACTAAGTTCATTCAAGGCTACTTGAACTGACTTCAGATTTTCTTCCTCTTGACGAAGAAGTTTTTCTTCCTTAGCAATTTCCTTTTGTAACTGCTCCAATTCAGGCTTGATAAAAATGCTATTATTTTGACGATTGGCACCACCCGCATAAGAACCACCTGTTCGCAATTCTGTACCATCTAGCGTTACCATCCGAACCTGATAGCGTACCTTACGAGCTGCATCACGCGCATGCTCTACCGTATCAAAGATTGCTGTTGTAGCTAGCAAGTTTTTAAATATAGCTTCATGCTTGGCATCAAAAGTAACCAGTTCATCTGCCATTCCAAGAAAACCTGGACTTGAGGCAATCACATCTTGGTTTTGACTAGAAATGCTACGAGCCTTAATAGTTGTCAAAGGTAGGAAAGTCGCACGACCAGCTCGATTTCGTTTAAGGAAGTCGATAGCTTTGGTAGCTGCCTGTTCATCTTCAACGATGATATGTTGGCTACTTGCCCCGAGGGCAATTTCAAGAGCTGTTTGATAACGAACATCAAAAGTTAAATGTTCACTGACCGCTCCGACAATACCGCTCAGGCGATTTTTTTCTTGTAGAACACTCTTAACACCCGCATAGAAATTACTATGGTTTTTAAGAATGTTTTCCAGACTTTGCGCCTTGGCCTGCTTGTTTTTCAGACTATCCAAACGGTCAAAAAGTTGATTTTGCTGACTTTGATAAGCCTGTTTTTGCTCTTCTTCTTGTTTAGCATGCGTCTGATAGTCAGCAAGCAAGGTCTGTACTTTTTCTTTTGCTGATTTAAGAGCAGTTTCTTGCTCACTAGCCTTAGATTTAGCAGAAGCTAATTGTTCCTTCAAGGACTCCAATTGTTCTTCTTGCTTTTGAGTCTGTTGGCGACTATTTTCAAGATCATTTTCAATCCGTGTCAACTGGTTAGAGACATCCGCTTCTTCCTGCAAGAAAGCAACAAAGCGCTCACGCAGTTGCTCAATCATCTGATCAGGATCATCAGAAAAAGCTAACAACTCAGCTTCTAAACGATTGAGCTCCTTGGTATTGACTGCTAGATTTTCTTCTAACTGACTGAGATTTGCTTCTTTTTCTTCCTTCTCTTGAATAAGAGCATTTCTCTTTTCATCCAAACTAGCTAAACGAGCTTGAGCCTCTTGTTGATTGAGAGCAACCTGCTCAGTCTCCAGTTTAGACAAGGCCAATTTCCGTTCTAAATCACTGATTAGAGCAGTCAAATCCATCAAACTAGTTTGATCTTTAGCCATCTCTGCTTGTAAATCTTGTCTCTGCTTCTTGAGAGATTGATTTTCAAGTTCTAGTGACTCGCGTTTTTGATAATAACTAGTCAACAGTTCTTGGACTTGGTTTAATTCTTCTTCTGTTAGATCCAATTCAGCCTTATTGGCTTGAATTTGTGCAACTAAAACATCTAAGTAGATGCCTTTACGCTGACTGTCCAAGTCTATAAATTTACGAGCGGTTGCTGCTTGCTTTTCTAAGGGCTTGATTTGATTGTCTAACTCATAGATGATGTCTTCCAAACGGTCTAAATTATCTTGAGTTTGTTGCAGTTTACTTTCCGTCTCTTTGCGACGAGTTTTATATTTTAAAACTCCAGCTGCTTCTTCAAAGATAGCCCGACGTTCCTCAGGTTTGGAGTTAAAGATTTCTTCGACCTTCCCTTGGGAAATAATAGAGAAGGAATCGCGCCCAAGTCCGGTATCTAAGAAAAGATCATGAATATCACGAAGACGAACTTTTTTCCCATCAATCTTGTATTCACTATCTCCCGTACGATAGATGTGACGCTCCACCTTGATTTCCTGTCCTGCATCCTTGATGAAACCGTCCTGATTATCTAGAGTAACGACTACAGAAGCATAGTTTAATGGCTTTCTACTTTCTGTTCCTGCAAAGATAACATCAGGCATCTTCCCACCACGAAGACTTTTGACACTTGATTCCCCAAGAGCCCAGCGTAAACTTTCTGTGATGTTAGATTTTCCAGAACCATTAGGTCCTACAACTGCTGTTACTCCTTGGTCAAAAACAACCTTGGTCTTATCAGCGAAGGACTTAAACCCCTGAATCTCAATTTCTTTTAAATACATGAATCCAGTCCTTCCTCAACTGCATTTTTAGCGGCTTCTTGTTCGGCCAATTTTTTAGATCGTCCTTGACCCTTACCTAAACTTTGACCCTCGACAAGGACTTCAACCTCAAACATCTTATCGTGGGCAGGACCATTTTCCGAAATCACCTGATAACGAATATCAACATCACCATTGACTTGGAGTAATTCTTGAAGGTGGGTCTTGTAGTCTTTAATCATCTCAAAATCACCAGCCTCAACTTTTGGAATCATGACCTGGTAGATAAACTCTTTTACCGTAAGTAGATCCTTATCTAAAAGCAGGGCACCCAAAAAGGCTTCGAAAGCATCTCCCAAGATGGTATCTCGATTACGGCCTCCAGATTTTTCCTCTCCCTTACCTAGCTTGATAAACTGGTCAAACTGGCAGTCACGGGCAAAACCAGCCAAACTCTCTTCACGTACAATCATGGCACGGAGTTTAGACAGGTCACCTTCTGGTTTTTTAGGATATTTTTTGTACAGATATTCTGAAATCAATAATTGCAGAACAGCGTCTCCTAAAAATTCCAAGCGTTCATTGTGTGAAATTTTTAAGAGGCGGTGCTCATTGGCGTAACTAGTGTGAGTAAAAGCAGTTTCAAGTAATTGTTTATCTGAAAAAACAAGCCCAAAACGTTGCTCTAACACGGTTTCTAATTCTTTCATAAGAACCTCTTTCTAAAACATTATAATACACTCCATTATACCAAAAAAAGGATTCATAGTCAGAAAATAACCGTTAAAACGACTTTTTCTCACTTATCTCTAAAATCAATCCATTACTAGCAGTTCAGGCTATTTTTTGGTATAATAAATCTTATGGAAATTGAAAAAACCAATCGAATGAATGCTCTGTTTGAATTTTATGCAGCCCTTTTGACTGATAAGCAGATGAACTATATCGAACTCTACTATGCAGACGACTATAGTTTAGCTGAAATCGCTGAAGAATTCGGTGTCAGTCGCCAGGCCGTTTATGATAATATCAAACGTACTGAAAAGATTCTGGAAGACTATGAGATGAAGCTTCATATGTACTCTGACTACATTGTCCGCAGTCAGATTTTTGATCAGATCATTGAGCGCTATCCAGAAGATGCTTTTCTCCAAGAGCAAGTTGAGATTTTAACAAGTATTGACAATAGAGAATAAGAGGAATAAATATGGCATTTGAAAATTTAACAGAACGTTTGCAGAACGTCTTTAAAAATCTACGTAAAAAAGGAAAAATCACAGAGAGTGATATCCAAGAAGCAACCAAGGAAATTCGTCTGGCTCTTTTAGAAGCCGACGTTGCTTTGCCAGTGGTTAAGGAATTTATCAAGAAGGTTCGTGAACGTGCTATTGGGCATGAAGTCATTGATACCCTCAATCCAGCTCAACAAATCATCAAGATTGTTAATGAAGAATTAACAGAAATTCTTGGTTCTGATACAGCTGAGATTATCAAGTCTCCTAAGATTCCTACAATCATCATGATGGTCGGTTTGCAGGGTGCTGGTAAAACAACTTTCGCTGGAAAACTTGCTAACAAACTTAAAAAGGAAGAGGATGCTCGTCCTTTAATGATCGCGGCCGACATCTATCGTCCTGCTGCTATTGACCAGCTTAAAACACTAGGACAACAAATTGATGTTCCTGTCTTTGCTCTTGGAACTGAAGTTCCTGCAGTGGAGATTGTCCGCCAAGGTTTGGAGCAAGCTAAAGCCAACCATAACGACTATGTTTTGATCGATACGGCAGGTCGTTTGCAAATCGACGAACTTCTCATGAATGAGCTCCGTGATGTAAAAGCTCTAGCTCAACCAAATGAAATCCTTCTCGTCATCGATGCTATGATTGGTCAAGAAGCTGCTAATGTTGCTCGAGAATTTAACGCTCAATTAGAAGTTACCGGTGTCATCCTTACCAAGATTGACGGGGATACTCGTGGTGGTGCGGCCCTTTCTGTTCGTCATATCACAGGAAAACCTATCAAATTCACTGGGACTGGTGAAAAGATTACCGACATTGAAACCTTCCACCCTGACCGTATGGCCAGCCGTATTCTTGGTATGGGAGATATGCTGACTCTGATTGAGAAAGCTTCCCAAGAATACGATGAGCAAAAAGCCCTTGAAATGGCTGAAAAGATGCGGGAAAACACCTTTGATTTCAACGATTTCATCGATCAGTTGGATCAGGTGCAAAATATGGGACCAATGGAAGATTTGCTCAAGATGATTCCTGGTATGGCCAACAATCCTGCCCTTCAAAATATGAAGGTGGATGAAAAACAAATTGCTCGCAAACGTGCCATCGTCTCATCTATGACTCCTGAAGAACGTGAAAATCCAGATTTACTCACTCCAAGCCGTCGTCGTCGTATTGCAGCTGGTTCTGGTAATACCTTTATCGATGTCAACAAGTTCATCAAAGATTTTAACCAAGCCAAACAACTCATGCAAGGTGTCATGTCTGGTGACATGAACAAGATGATGAAGCAAATGGGCATCAACCCTAACAACCTTCCTAAAAATATGCCTGGTGGCATGGATATGTCAGCTCTTGAAGGAATGATGGGACAAGGTGGTATGCCGGATATGTCTGCTCTTGGAGGAGCCGGAATGAAAAAAGCTAAGAAACAACGCAAATAAAAAGGACTCAATTGAGTCCTTTTTTATTGTTCATTTCTAAGTTTCTCCAAGGTTTGCTTGAATATTTCTGGAATATCAGCAGTAAATTCCAGCGTTTCCCCAGTTCTTGGATGGGTAAATCCTAGCGTCTTGGCATGGAGAAATTGTCCATGTCCTTTCAAGGTTTTACGAGGACCATATACCTCATCACCAGCGACAGGATGACCGATATAAGCCATGTGCACACGGATTTGATGAGTTCGTCCTGTTTCCAGTTGCAACTCTAATAAAGAATAGTCACCAAAGCGTTCTAAGACTTGGAAACGTGTCACTGCTGGTTTTCCTTTAGCAGTCACGGCCTGTTTCTTACGGTCTTTCTCGCTACGACCAATCGGTGCCTCGATGACTCCACGATCATTTGGGAGATTACCGTGAACGATGGCCCAATATTTACGAAGAGACTTCTTATCCTTCAATTCTTGAGCCAGTGCCATATGCGCTTCATCATTTTTAGCTATCATCAAGAGGCCTGACGTATCCTTATCAATACGATGGACAATCCCTGGACGCAAAACACCATTGATGCCTGATAGGTCCTTGATATGGTACATGAGGGCATTCACCAAGGTACCACTGATATGACCAGCGCTTGGATGAACGACCATGCCTTGAGGTTTGTTGACTACTGCTACATCCTCATCTTGATAAATAATTTCTAAAGGAATGTCTTCAGCTACATACTCCAAAACCTCTGGTTCGGGAATTTGATAAGTGATCATATCTCCTTCTTGGACCGTATACTTGGCTTTCTTGACCTGGCCGTTGACCAAGACTTGACCTGACTTGATTTGTTCATTGGCAAGACTACGAGACAATTCTGTCAAATCTGACAAAGCCTTATCTAAACGTACCCCGCCTCTTTCAATTTTAATTTCCATTCATTTCCTCTTTTAGCATTGCAAGCAATAACACAACGACCCCTACTGTCAGATAACTATCAGCCACATTAAAAATGGCAAAATTGATAAAGTCTAAGTGGAACATATCCACGACAAATCCTTGGCTAATGCGATCAATGAAGTTTCCCAAACCACCTGCAATAATCAGAATCAATCCAAAGACTGTCCAGAGGGAATCCTCTATATGCTTATGCAAATACCAAATAGCTCCAACCATGACTACCAGGGTAATCACTGCAAAAAACCACTGTTGATCTTGAAGCATCGAAAAGGCAGCACCCCTATTTTGCAGATAGGTTAAACTAACTAGATTTGGGATCCATGATTTGATTTCACCAAGAGCAATATTCTGAACGACATAAGCCTTTACCAATTGATCTAAGACAATCAAGGCTACTATAATCCCTGCTACTATTCCTCTTTTTTTCATGCTTTCCTCTTCTGATCAAAATACTCTTGCATGACCTCTACAAATAAGGTTCCCGCTGGGCTCAAGTCTACTTCCTCACGTTTCACATAAACCATGCGATTATTGAGATTATCATTTAATGGAATAACGGTAATTCCGTTCACACTATCGCTATCTAAGAATCCAGAACCAGTCGCATAAGCATTTGTTCTTTCAAGAATTCCATTTAAAGTAGCGCGGTCTGTTACGTTAAACATCTGAGAGCTGGCACTTGTATCCACAAAGTTTTCTGAGTAATAGAGATATTCATCCTTTTCTTGTGTGAAACGAACTGTTGGCAAATCTGCCAAATCCTCCATAACCAACTCTTTTTTCTTAGCTAAAGGGTGACCTTCACGTAGATAGATGTGGGTTTGGAAAGAGATCAACTCAATTACTTCAAGACCTAATTTTTCAATCCGCTGCATGATACCTTTTTGGTTTTGATTGTTGAGGTAAATAATCCCAATCTCACTATGACCTTGGGCTACTTCATCCAAAATCTGAACAGTTGTAGATTCAAAAATACGGAAATTTTTATAGTCTGGGTACCGTTGAGAAAAAGTTGTGATAGTCGGTGGCAAGAAATCATAGTGCTGGCTGGCTATTGAAAACTCATCCTTTTCCTCTTCAGGATTGGCATACTGGTTCTGGAAAATATCAAATCCTTTAACCAACTCTTGGGCCTTTTCATAAAATTCCATTCCTCGGCGAGTAAGAAAGGTACCCGAACTAGTTCTGCGGAAAATCTTGAATCCTAGCTCTTTCTCCAGATCTCTTACAGAAATAGATAGACTGGGTTGGCTAACGTACATTTTCTCAGCAGCTTCACGAAAAGTACCACTATTTGCAATAGCAACAACGTAGCGTAATTGTTGAATATTCATGATTTCTCCTTCGTTTTCTATCTTATCATTATACCATAAATCAAGCCTATCCAACAAAGGAAAATCATGAGACAGTTACTTCTAAAAAAGGCAAACAAAAAAACACCTTTAAAGCTAGACCCAAAATCCAACTAAAAAGGAGTGTTACCAAATGCGATTATTTAGCTGCTGCGTAAAGCTCGTCTACTTTGTTCCAGTTGATAACTGAGAAGAAAGCTTTGATGTAGTCAGGACGAACGTTGCGGTATTTCACGTAGTAGGCATGTTCCCAAACGTCCAAGCCCAAGATTGGTTTTTTACCTTCTGAGATTGGTGTATCTTGGTTTGCTGTTGAAGTCACTTCAAGTTTACCTTCTTTGTTAACAACCAACCATGCCCATCCAGAACCGAAACGAGTAGTTGCTGCTACAGTAAATGCTGCTTGGAATTCTTCGAATGAACCAAATGTTGCATCAATTGCTGCTGCAAGTTCTGCTGAAGGAGCTGTCTTTTCAGGAGTCATCAATTCCCAGAAAAGAGCATGGTTCAAGTGGCCACCACCATTATTGATAAGAGCTTGACGAATATCTGCAGGGATAGATTCAACATCTGCAAGCAAAGCTTCAAGATCTTCACCGATTTCAGGGTGTTTTTCAAGAGCTGCATTTGCGTTATTTACATATGCTTGGTGATGTTTGTCATGGTGTAAATGCATTGTTTCAGCGTCAATATATGGTTCCAAGGCGTCGTAAGCGTATGGAAGATCTGGTAAGATAATAGCCATCTGTAATACCTCTTTTTCTTTCTATATAAAAATGATAACGCAAACAACCTTTTTTTTCAAGTTATTTGCTCAATTTGACTGGCTCGCAATCTGCAATAAAGCCTTCTCAAATAAGTACCCTTTTTCGTAAACACCAGTCTTAATTTGATAATCTGCCTGAATGAGATAACGAATAGAATCTTGTAGGAAATTCAGGGACAATCCTCGCGTGT
This sequence comes from uncultured Streptococcus sp., assembly GCA_934201655.1. Classification (GTDB taxonomy): domain Bacteria; phylum Bacillota; class Bacilli; order Lactobacillales; family Streptococcaceae; genus Streptococcus. The sequence goes on from CAKPXD010000054.1 coordinate 8,305, forward strand.
CACGAAGGGCAAATTTGATTTGATAGGGATTCGGATTGCGACCAAGATAGTGACCCAAACTGCTGACCATCTGTGATTCTGTCTGACCAGACTCTTGCAATATTTTTACCTGGGTATAGAGTCTAAACTGCCCCAGCATAATGGCAATCAGTTTAATCTCATCTTCACCCTGTAAGGTCAAATCTTTAACTAAATCTCGTGCCTGATCAATTTTCTTAGTTAATATTAATTGGGTCAAATCAAAAATATTATCCTGCAAAGTCTTTGGAATGGCTTCAACAATATCTTCTTCTGTTATTAGACCACTATCCTTATAAGACTGTAAGAAGAGCAGGTTTTTCTGAATTTCACTGAATTGAAAACTAGATTTGA
>CAKPXD010000055.1 GCA_934201655.1 uncultured Streptococcus sp.
CTCCACTTCTTGATGGACTAACAGAAAACAAGGACTATGTTGTTGAACAAGATGCTCGTAACTCAGCTGTACCTCTCCTTGATAAACGTGATATCAATGCTCGTATCGAGCCAGGTGCTATCATCCGTGACCAGGTTGAGATTGGCGACAACGCTGTTATCATGATGGGGGCCGTCATTAATATTGGTGCTGAAATCGGTGCTAGCACTATGATTGACATGGGTGCTATTCTAGGTGGACGTGCTATTGTCGGTAAAAATAGTCACGTGGGTGCGGGAGCTGTTCTTGCAGGTGTTATCGAACCAGCTAGTGCAGAGCCTGTCCGTGTCGGTGATAATGTACTCATCGGTGCTAACGCTGTGGTTATCGAAGGTGTTCAAATCGGTAGCGGTTCTGTTGTCGCTGCAGGTGCCATCGTCACTCAAGATGTTCCAGAAAATGTTGTGGTGGCAGGTGTTCCGGCTCGTATCATCAAAGAAATCGATAGCCAAACTCAACAAAAAACAGCGCTAGAGGATGCGCTTCGTACCTTGTAATTAGTAACAGAGGCGGAAATGTTTCCAGCCTCTTTATCGTTTCACATAGAAGGAAATTAGATATGTTAGATTTGATTCAAACTCGACGCGATCTTCACCAAATTCCAGAGATTGGTTTAGAAGAATTCAAAACACACGCTTATTTACTCAATGTCATTGAGAAATTAACAGCTGGTAAGGATTTTGTTCAGATTCGTACCTGGCGAACCGGTATTTTAGTATACTTGCAAGGAAGTCAGCCAGAACGTACCATCGGTTGGCGAACAGATATTGATGGACTCCCAATCGTTGAACAAACAGGCCTTCCTTTTGCCTCTCAACATTCAGACCACATGCATGCTTGTGGGCATGATTTTCATATGACCATTGCACTTGGAAGTCTCGAACGTGCTTTAGAAAAGCAACCCAAAAACAATCTCCTCTTTCTCTTTCAACCTGCGGAAGAAAATGAGGCAGGCGGTATGCTCATGTATGAAGATGATGCCTTTGGTGACTGGTTGCCTGACCAATTCTACGGACTCCATGTTCGCCCCGACTTGAAAGTTGGACAAATTGCGACCAATACCCATACACTCTTTGCAGGAACTTGCGAAGTCAAGATTCGCTTTAATGGTAAAGGCGGACACGCTGCCTTTCCACATGAAGCCAACGACGCTCTGGTTGCTGCGAGCTATTTCGTTACCCAAGTTCAGTCAGTTGTCAGCCGTAATGTCGATCCTATCGAGGGAGCTGTTGTCACTTTCGGTGTTTTTCAAGCTGGGACAACCAACAATGTCATCGCTGATACAGCCTTCCTGCATGGAACCATTCGAGCTCTTACACACAATATGAGTCTTTTGGTTCAAAAACGTGTCAAAGCTATCGCTGAAGGTGTAGCAGCTGCTTTTGATATGGATGTAGAGATTGAACTCAAGCAGGGAGGTTATTTGCCAGTCGAAAACAACCCTGAATTAGCCCGGGAGTTGATGACTTTCTTTGATGAAAAAGAGGGCATTGAACTAATCGATATCGAACCTGCCATGACAGGGGAAGACTTCGGTCACCTTCTCTCCAAGGTTCCTGGGGTCATGTTCTGGCTAGGTATTGATAGTCCCTACGCCCTTCACCATCCAAAGATGAGCCCTAAAGAAGAAGCTCTAGCTATCGGTGTCGAAGCTGTATCAAGCTTCTTAGCAAAAAAAGCTGCGGAGTAAACTATGAAAAAAAGCTTACGCAAGCAGGTCTTGCAAGGACTTAAGTCTCTATCCAAGAAAGAAAAGCAAAGCATGAACGCTTGGCTCACAGAGCAACTCCTTCAACATCCATTCTACAAGGAAGCAAAAACTATCGCTACTTACCTGTCTTTTCCCCATGAATTTCAGACAGCTAGACTCATCGAACAAGCTCAAAAAGATGGAAAGACTATCCTCATTCCCAAAACCTATCCACATGGGAAAATGGACTTGGTTCTATATGAACCAGAGAAGCTCGAAAGAAACTCTTTTGGTCTCCTTGAACCACAGGGGAAAGCTATTGTCTTTGAGTCGTCTCAGATTGACTTGATTCATGTTCCTGGTTTGGCTTTCAACACTTCTGGCTATCGGGTTGGCTACGGTGGTGGCTACTACGACCGTTACTTGGAGCATTTTACTGGTCACACCATCAGCACACTTTATCCTTGTCAGATTCAGGAATTTCAACCGGATCACTACGATATTCCTGTTGAGGAGGTACTCATCTATGAAAGAGATTTTTGATCGTCGTTATCCCACCACGAGCTTCTTTCTCCTCGTGACAACCCTGGTTTTTGTACTCATGTTTCTAACTAGTGGTTTCAACTATACCAGCGTAGCCACCTTGTATAAATTCGGAGCTGTTTATCCCCCAGCAATCAAGGCCATGCCTGAGCAAATCTGGCGCTTATTCTCGGCCACCTTTGTCCACATTGGCTTGCAGCACTTTTTAGTCAATATGTTGTCCCTTTACTTCTTGGGACGTCAGATGGAACAAATCTTTGGCTCTAAACAGTTTTTCTTTATTTACCTTCTATCAGGTATGATGGGAAATCTCTTTGTCCTAGTTTTTAGCCCTGATGCTATCACTGCAGGTGCTTCAACTGCCCTCTACGGGATGTTCGCCTCTATTGTCGTTCTTCGTTATGCTTCACGCAATCCCTATCTCCAGCAGCTCGGGCAATCCTACCTCTCCCTCTTAGTCATCAACCTAGTAGGTAGCGTTTTAATGCCTGGTATCAGCCTTGCTGGACACGTAGGTGGAGCTGTCGGTGGCGCATTACTAGCTATCGTCTTCCCAGTTCGAGGCGAAAGAAAGATATACAGCCCAGGCCAACGTGGTCTAGCAACCCTAGCCTTTATTGCTTTATCAGCCTTACTACTCTTTATCGGATTACTTTAAGACAAAGAAAAACCATTGGAAACTCTCTCAGAGGACTTTATTTCCAATGGTTTTTTCTTAATCTAATTGGTTATTTTACTTTTAAAATCCATTATTGTCACTGAGTTCTTTGAACCAGTGGCCTGATTTTTTCAGACGGCGTTCTTGCGTTTCAAGGTCTAGCTCGACTAAACCATAACGGTTTTTATAGCTATTGAGCCATGACCAGCAATCGATAAAGGTCCAGATCAAGTAGCCTTTACAGTTGGCACCGTCTTCGATAGCGCGATGCAGTTCACGAAGGTGACCTTTGACAAAGTCGATACGGTAGTCATCCTGGATCATCCCATTTTCACGGAATTTATCTTCACCTTCAACACCCATACCGTTTTCAGTTAACATCCACTCAATATTCCCATAGTTTTCCTTGATGTTTTGGGCAATGTCATAAATTCCTTGCTCGTAGATTTCCCAACCACGGTGCGGATTGATCTTACGACCAGGCATGACGTAAGGTTCATAGAAATGTTCTGGTAAGAGTGGACTATCAGGGTGCTTAGCAAAACGTGGCGCCATAACACGCAAAGGCTGATAATAGTTGACTCCTAGGAAGTCAACGGTGTTCTCACGAATGAGTTCCAACTCTTCGGCTGTGTATTCTGGTAGCAAATCATGCTCAGCTAAAATTTCCACCAATTCTTCTGGATAAGTTCCCAAGACAGATGGATCTAGGAAAGATTGCGCTTGGAAGAGGTCCGCAATGCGTGCAGCTTTGACATCCGCAGGATGCTGACTACGTGGATAAGCCGGAGTCAAGTTGAGGACAATCCCAATCTTAGAACCAGGTAAGACCTCATGGCAGGCTTTGACCGCAAGAGTGCTGGCTAGTTGCGTGTGGTAGGCAACCTTAACTGCTGCTTTGGCATCCACCTTATGTGGATAATGGGCATCATAGAAATAGCCGAATTCTACAGGAACGATAGGTTCATTGAAGGTAATCCATTGGTCCACCAAGTCTCCGTAAGTTTCAAAACAGAAACGAGCATAGTCTTCATAAGCCTTGATGGTCGCCTTATTTTCCCAACCATCGCCATCCTCTTGAAGGGCAAAAGGCAGGTCAAAGTGATAAAGATTGACTAAAAGGCGAATTCCCTTAGCCTTAATAGCTTCAAAGACCTGACGATAGAAAGCCACACCTTGAGGATTGACTTCTCCACGCCCCTGTGGGAAAATACGAGACCACTGGATAGAAGTACGAAAGGCTGTATGACCTGTTTCTAACAAAAGTTCAATGTCCTTTTCCCAATTTTCATAGAAGGTCGACGTTTTGTCTGGTCCAATCCCATTATAGTAGCGATTTGGTTCTACTTGAAACCAATAATCCCAGAGATTATCTCCCTTCCCGTCACCAGGCACTCGCCCTTCTGTCTGTGGCCCAGAAGTTGAGGAACCCCAGACAAAATCCTTTGGAAATTTTAGCATAGCTTTACCTCTTTATTTACTCTTTTTATGTTTATTTTATCCCATTATAAAGAAAAAACAAGGCAAAAACTAGTTACATTTTTGTCTTGTTTTTCTTCTGATTATAGATTTTATTTATTTGTTAGGATTTCAAGGGTTTCAAGCAAATTATCTGCATGAACTTCAATTGTATCCCCTGTCGCCTTAATCTTGACTTCTACGATACCGTCCGCTGCTTTTTTACCAACAGTGATACGGATTGGAAGACCAATCAAGTCGCTATCGCTAAATTTAACACCGACACGTTCGTTACGGTCATCCGTCAAAACTTCGTAACCTTTGTTGACTAAGGCTTCTTCGATACGATTAGTCAATTCAAGACTTGCTTCGTCATTGACATTAACTGGAATCAAGTGCACATCAAATGGCGCCAATTCTTTAGGGAAGTTGATTCCCCAAGCGTAACGGTATTCACCCTTTGGAGTTTTGTTCACAAAGAGGCGAGCGTGTTGCTCCATAACTGCTGAAAGGAGACGGCTGACACCGATACCGTAGCATCCCATGATGATTGGCACAGCGCGGCCATTTTCGTCCAAGACATCTGCACCCATACTAGCTGAGTAACGAGTTCCAAGTTTGAAGATGTGACCAATTTCGATACCACGCGCAAAGTTGAGAACACCTTGTCCGTCTGGAGAAATTTCTCCCTCACGAACTTCACGGATATCCACATACTCGGCAGCGAAATCACGACCTGGATTGACACCAGTTAAGTGGTAACCATCTTCGTTAGCACCTACAACAGCATTGCGACTATCTTGTACCTTACGGTCAGCGATAATCTTAACATTTTCTGGAAGATTTACTGGGCCAAGGGAACCAAAGTCTGCTCCCAACAATTCTTTCACTTCTGCCTCAGTTGCAGGTTCCAAGAAATCTGCTCCAAGATAGTTTTTCAATTTTACTTCATTGAGTTGGTCATTGCCAACGAGTAGAGCCACAACTGGTTCTTCGTCTGCGATATACACCAAGGTCTTGATTGTTTGTTCTTCAGAGACATTCAAGAAAGTAGCCACTTCATCAATCGATTTGACACCTGGTGTTTCCACACGAGTTACTTGATCTTCAGTCACAACACGGTTGCTTGGTTTGTAGGCGTTAGTTGCCATCTCCAAGTTAGCTGCATAGCTTGACTCACTCGAGTAGGCAATGGTGTCTTCACCAGAAACCATCCATTTGAGCAATTCTGCCTTGATTTCTTTCTGTACATCTACAGGAATCTCATCAAATGATGCGACAGACTTGTCTAAAACAACCCAACGGTCAAGGTCTGTACGAGCAGGTGTGATAGCCATAAATTCTTGGCTATCCTTACCACCCATAGCTCCACCGTCACCGATGATGGCTTTGAAGTCCAAGCCACTACGAGTAAAGATACGCTCGTAAGCCGCTTTGTACTCATCATAGGTTACATCCAAGCTATCGTAGTTAGCATGGAAGCTATAACCGTCTTTCATGATGAATTCACGGGTACGAAGAAGTCCATTGCGTGGACGTTTTTCATCACGATACTTAGGCTGGATTTGGTACAAGTTCAAAGGCAATTGCTTGTAAGACTTGACAGAATCACGGACAATCGCTGTGAAGGTTTCTTCGTGAGTTGGGCCCAAGATAAAATCTGACTTCTCACGATTTTTCAATTTGTACAAGTCTTCACCGTAGGTTTCATAACGGCCAGATTCACGCCAAAGGTCCGCACTGAGAAGGGCTGGAGCCAACATCTCAACTGCACCAATCTTGTCAAATTCTTGACGCATGATATTCTTGGCTTTTTCGATAACACGGTTAGCAAGTGGCAGGTAAGAATAAACACCTGCAGATACTTGACGAACATAACCAGCACGCAACATAAGGGCGTGGCTGATAACTTGAGCATCGCTTGGCATTTCGCGAAGCGTTGGGATTAGCATTTTACTTTGTTTCATATTTTTCCTCTAATTCTTAAAAGAAGGTACGCATGATGTCGTTCCAGGTTACGGCGATCATCAAGACCACCATAATCACAACTCCAACTAGAGTAACATAGGTTTCAATTTCTTGTTTCAATGGTTTGCGACGGATAGCTTCGATGATGTTGAGCACGATTTTTCCACCGTCTAGTGCCGGGATAGGAATCAAGTTGAAAATCCCGATATTGATAGAAATCATAGCCAAGAAGAACAGGACGTTTTCAAGTCCATTCTTAGCAGCATCACTACTTGCCTTAAAGATAGCAACAGGACCTCCCAATTTATTCAAGTCAGGTTGGAAAATCAAGTTTTTCAAGGCATTGAGAATGCGCAAAGCTGAGTCAGCTGCACTAGTAAATCCACCTACAAACATAGACCAGATATCCGATTTAAGTCTCGGTTGAACACCTAGAATATAACGCCCTTGGCTTTCCTCAGGTGTCACACTGACTTGTTTTTCAGTTCCATTTTCAGAGACTGTCACATCTAAAACAGGTGCTGTTTTATCCTTGGTATCTGCTTCCACTGCCTGAATCAAATCTTGCCAGTTACTGATTTCGTGTGAACCGACTTTAGTGATTTGGGCCGTATTTTCAAGGCCGACCTTCGCAATCGCGCTATCAGGGATGATACTAAAGTTGTTGCTTTGTGTATCACGAACACCGCCCTGCATGAAAATCAAAATCCAGAAGACGATAACTCCTAGGATAAAGTTATTCATGGGGCCTGCAAAGTTGGTAATCAATTTGCCCCAGACAGTTGCATTTTGATATTGAACGTCTAGCGGAGCGATACGAACTTCCGTTCCATCAGCTTCCACAATCGTTGCATCATGGTCTACGGAGAACGTTTTTTCCTCTTCCAAGACCAGACCTGTGATAAAGAGTTTATCCTCAAAGTCAAACTGGGTTACTTGCATGGGAAGAGCCGTTTGGTCGACCTTCTTACCAGAAAGATTGATGCGCTTGACCTTGCCATCTTCGGCCAAAGTCAAACTAACAGGGGTTCCTGTCTTAATCTCTGTGGTATCCTCACCCCAACCTGCCATGCGGACATAACCACCAAGTGGTAGGAGACGAATCGTGTAAGCAGTCCCATCTTTCCCGATATGGGCAAAGATTTTCGGACCCATACCAATGGCAAATTCACGAACCAAAATTCCAGACTTCTTAGCAAAGTAAAAATGTCCGAACTCGTGAACCACCACGATAATTCCAAAAACAAGGATAAAGGTTAATAATCCTAACATTTAATATTTGTTCACCTTTCCTTAAAATAAGCCAAAGAGGTGCATAATAGGGAAAACAGCCAACATAGAGTCAAAGCGATCAAGCACCCCACCATGGCCTGGGATAAAGAAGCCTGAATCCTTGACACCAAAATGGCGTTTCATGGCACTCTCAATCAAGTCACCCAATTGCCCTGCAATACTAAAGAAAATAGCAAAGAGCATCATTTTGTAAATGCCGTAAGGAAGGGCAACCGTACTATCCACTAACATAAAGATAAGAGTGACAAGCATGGCAGCTAAAATTCCACCAAAGGCTCCCTCGATTGATTTGTTCGGAGAGACTCTCGGAGCCAATCTTCTCTTACCGAAATTCATTCCGACCAAGTAAGCACCACTATCAGTTGCCCATACGATACAGAGGGCCAAGAGGGCTTTATCCAAACCTGCGATTCGAGCATCCACTAAAGCATTGAATCCAAAACCAACATAGAAACTCATGGCAATCGGGTATACAGCATCTTCAATGGTGTAATTCTTGCTAAAAACAGTGCAACCTAACATGATAAAAATCACAACACCATATGCGACAACATTCCCATCTACAGGTAAAAATGTCAAGTAGTTTTCTAGGGGGATTGTCAGTGCAAAAGTCGCTAATAAGGTCAGCAAACCCTCAGGGGTCATGGTGTTTAACCCTTTCATCTGAAGCAACTCGTGCACCCCTAGCATGGCTAGAAGTCCCATAGCAATCTGTAACCAAAGCCCACCAATCACCAAGAGCGGGATAAAGATTGCTAAAGCAAGAGCGGCAAATATGGTTCTCTTTAATAAATCCTTTTTCATAACTTCTTCCTAAACTCCTCCAAATCGACGATTGCGGCGATTATACTCTGCAATAGCTTCTTTCAAAGCTTCCTCATCAAAGTCAGGCCACAAAACATCTGTGAAATAAAGTTCACTATAAGCTGCTTGCCAAGGCAAGAAATTGCTCAA
>CAKPXD010000056.1 GCA_934201655.1 uncultured Streptococcus sp.
GAAAATACGTTTATCCATTTTATTTCCTTTATTTCTATTCAAACATGTTATCGAAGACGAAGGTTTTCTATTTCAAACAACTTATTTCAAGCCCTGTAATTTCTCCAACACAACCTGATATACATCCGTTAAACTGCCCAAATCCCTACGGAAAACATCCTTGTCCATATGGTGCCCTTCAGCATCCCAAAGGCGGCAGTTATCTGGAGAGAATTCATCTGCCAAGATAATCTTGCCATCCTTATCAAAACCAAATTCCAATTTGAAGTCAATCAAGCGAAGACCAATTTGTGCAAACCAATCTTTCAACAATTCATTGATATGACGTGTTTCTTCCTTGATATAAGCAATTTGCTCATCATTGGCAATATCCAAAAACTTCACATGCTCATCATTGATGAATGGATCATCCAAATCATCGTTCTTGTAGTAAAATTCAACGATTGGAGTTTCCAAATCTAAACCTTCTTCAACGCTAAACCGTTTAGAGAAAGAACCCGCAGTCACATTACGAAGAACAACTTCCAAAGGAATGATTTTTACTTTCTTGTTGAGTTGTTCTGTGTCAGAAATACGTTCGATAAAGTGAGTAGCTACACCCGCAGCATTCAATTTTTCAAAAATAAGAGACGAAATCTGATTATTTAGCACACCTTTTCCTTTAATTGTCTCTTTACGAGCACCATTCAGCATGGTAGCCTGGTCCTTATAAACGGACCTAATCACATGTTCGTCTTCTGTAGTATAGATATCTTTAGCTTTTCCCGTATAAATAAGTTTACTGGACATTTTATCATTCGCCTTTCGTATTACTTGGCCTCATTCTAACACAAAAACAAGCATAAATCAAATGTTTTACGAACGTAAACGTATTCCCTTCTGAGTTTTATAAAAACTGTAAATTGTTTTAGGATTACAGTTTTTAAATATTATTTAAGAAAAAGTGATCATTATTCCCAATTCAAAAAATCATCCAAATAATAGCGTAAATAACTTTTCTTGCCTGTGATTATTTGTAAGTGGCCTTCTAAACCATACCTAAGCTTTTCAGCTTGTTCTTGAGTTATTTTTGTTTCCGCTTCTATTTTAAAGAAATTTCCTTGGTCAGTTCTCGTTGCAATTGTATCAATACTAGTTATAGTAGAAACAAGCCTCACTTGACCATTAGCGCCATTAGTCGTGGTAAAGCGTACAGAATCTCCAATCTTGATTCCCACAATATCTTTTGAACTAAGATAGGCTGTTAATTTTGTTTTCCCTTCTCTATCTAATAGTGGATATAATTTAGCCAGTAATGTTCCTTCTGTGACGACCGCAGATTGATTCCTTTCAGGATTGAGATAAAGAACTCCGTCTTCCTGGGCTCTTATTGTTCCTTTTTCAAGTGAGCTAGTTTGATTTTTTTTGCCTATTTCTCTTTCTAAATCATCTTGCTCTACAGCTATCTGCTCTTGTACAGTCGAAGAATTCTGAGAAAAGAGACCTATATTTGGCTGTGTAGTACTGTTCTTAAGGTTACTTGTTTTACTTTGATGATGTCTAAAACTCTCCAACTGATTAGCATTGGCTTCATACTGAATCACATCTCCAACCTCCTGATACTGAACAAGTAAATCTCCTCGTTGCACTTGTTTGTTCTCTTCTAGATAATTAACTACCATCCGCCTATTACTAGTTGACTGGATATTAGCAATGATACGACTAGGTTCCACTGTAGCTTTCGAAGATAAACTAATTTCCTTTTCTGCAAACATTGCAAATCCAAACGTAAACACTACCAGAAGTGACATGGGAAAAATCACTCGACTGGAAAAATTATGATAACGCCGATTATAAAATTCCGCACTTTCTAAAAAATCAAGGTGCATTATTTCTCCTTTCTAACAGTTAACTAAATGAGTATAAAAACTATTTCGAGCAAGCAAGTCAGCATGATTCCCCTCCTCTACAATCTTGCCCCGATCCAAAACGATAACCTTCTCCACCCGTTCAGCAATAGTCAAACGGTGAGCGATGAAAATCAAGGTCTTATCTAGATTCATGAGATTGTCTACTATCCGTTTCTCTGTTAAGATATCTAAACTGCTCGTCGCCTCATCCAAAATCAAGATAGAGGCATCTGTCAAAAGAGCGCGCGCCAAAGCAATCCTCTGGCGTTGACCACCAGAAATTCCTGTCCCATCAGAAGTCAATTCTGTCTGGAAATTCAAGGGCATACGCTCAATATCTTCACGAATTTCTGCTAGCTCAACTGCACGTAGTATATCCTCCCGAGTCGTACCCTCCTTGGCCCCAAGGAGAAGATTTTCTAAAATTGTTCCATTGAATATATAGGGTTGTTGAGGTAAATAGTTGATATGTTTGCGCAAAGACTTTTTATCAATCTGATTTAAATTCATATCCCCCAGTCTGATTTCTCCCTGATTTGGGTTGTAAAAATTAACCATCATCTTAGCTAGGGTCGACTTCCCTGATCCTGAAATCCCTACAAGAGCTATTTTAGAGCCCTGTTTGATTGTCAAATTGATATCTGATAAGATATCTTGACCATATTCATACTTGTAGTGAATTCCCTTAAAAGTCATATCTCCTTGAACCATACTCAAATCCTCTACCATTTTCTGTTCTTCAAACTCGGATTTGACCAGATACACCTCGTTGAGACGACTATTAGCAACTCGAGCTGTTTGAAGCTTACTCTGAAGGTTGATGATGTTTTCTAGAGGATTAGTAAAATAATAAAGAAGTGTATTATACGTAATCAACTGGCCCAAACTCATTTCACCAGTCATAACGAAATTAGCCCCTATCCATAATACGCAGACATTTAGCGACAGTTGAGCAAGTTTTTTAAGAGCTTTTTGCTGACTTTCTGCTCTACTATAAGTAAAGGATCTTTTCAGATAGTCCACAAATTCCCTATCAATCTTTTGGTAGCGTGTTTTTTCGCTAGCCAATGATTTAATCGTTTCAATCCCATTGATATCCTCTATAACGGAAGATGATAGAGTTGCATTTGCTTCCATGGTATCCCGGTTCATCTTTTCAAAAGGTTTCATAAAAACAAATATAATTACAGCATAAATGGGAAGACCCAATAAGCTTATGAAAAAGAGACTACTATTTTGCAAAAACAAGATTATGGAAATAATCAATACCGTAGATATATCCAAAAAAATTGAAATAATGGTTGAAGCTAAGGCATCTATGATACTATTGGCATCTGTAAATCGAGACACGATTTCCCCCGTCCGTCGAGTCGCAAAAAAAGACACAGGTAGATGAAAAACATGTTTGATATAAGATAAAATAACATCAATCGATAGACGTTGCCCAAGGACAATTAATAGGTAATCTTGAGCAAAAGACAAAATCTGCTGAAGGGCATACACGATAACAAGACATATAGAAGTAACACTTAGGGTCGAAGATGTCTGATTTGGTACATAGGTATCAATAATAGATTGTAGATAGTATGAACCAACGATATTAATCAAGGTTACTAGAGTAGTCGCTAAAATGATATTGATGATTAAACCTTTCTGATTTATCAAAATAGGTAGAAAAGAAGTCCAACCCTGATTCTTGTCCTTATGTGGCTGATAATTTGGGGAGGGAGCCACAAAGATAGTTGTTCCTGTCCATTCTTCTTCAAATCTTTCGCGCGATAGTTTTGTCAATCTAACCTCTGGATCCGGATCAGCTATATGGATATTCTGCTTATCCTTTCCTGTCACTACATAATAATGAAATAATTCTTTGTCCTTAAGCACGTGAACCACAAAAGGAAAGACTAAATTTGGAGAATCAAATAAAGTCATGTCTGCTTGAATGGCTTGTGGCTCAAAACCTAATGTTTCCGCAGCCTTCACTAGCCCCAAAGCTGTCGTCCCATTTATAGTCGTTTTGGCTAACTCTCGTAGACGTGCTAATGAATAATAGCTTCCAAAATAGCCAAACACCATGGCCAACGAAGCCACTCCGCAGTCCTTCTGATCCATCTGTGAGCGGTAGTGTTTTTTTCTAAATTTCATATTCTTATCCTTTTTCTTAACAATCTAATTAAAAGTTCTGTAAGATTATTTTAGCCAAACAAAGTAAGAAATAGGTAACTCTTTCTAAAAAAACAAAATCTACACCCAAATAGCACTTTTAGAAGTTTAAGCAAACATATGGATTGATAAATCCGTTAAAATAAATATTCCACACAATCAAAAAAGCAACATGACTAGCATGTTGCTTTTTCTTATATTCTATTTTTAATGATTGCTAATACGTCTGCGACACTTTGGAGGTTGTCAATTTCTTCATCACCGATTTCGATTCCAAATTCATCCTCAATGGTTAGGACAAATTCCATCAAATCTACTGAATCAGCATCTAAATCATCCTTCAAACTCAAGTTTTCAGTAACTACAAAGTCCTCTCCTTGACGTTCTTGGATGATGGTCACGATACGGTCAAAAATTTGTTGTTCTGTCATATTGTTCTCCTTATTCCTCTGAAAATTCACGAGCTGTTTGGGCAACTACATCTGTCTCAAGCATGGTACGAATCTGGCGTATTGTGCTATAGACAGCCTTGGCATCACTTGAGCCATGAGTCTTAACTACTGGTGCCTTAACACCAAACAGAACCGCACCTCCGACATCTGAATAGTTGAGCTGTTTTTTCAAACCTCTGAGGTTATCCTTAAGAAGGAAAGCCCCTAGCTTGGCTCTAAGACCACCACCTGCAATAGCATTTTTGAGCAAGCCCATGATACCCATAGCAGTCCCTTCAATAGCTTTGAGCACAGCGTTTCCCGTGAAACCATCTGTTACGACTACATCAGCAACACCATCCATCAAATCACGCGCTTCCACGTTCCCGACGAAATTCAAACTCTCGTCAGCCATTAATAGGTCATAGGCTTCCTTGCGGAGTGGATCTCCCTTGCTGCTCTCTGTCCCGTTATTAAGCAAACCTACACGAGGTTTTTCAATACCACGAACATTTCTAGCATAGAAGGAACCTAAGATAGCGTATTGATGCAGGTGATGAGCTGTATTTTCTGCATTGGCGCCAAGGTCAAGCATGTCAAACCCTTTTCCATCAATAGTTGGCAAGGTTGACATAAGACCTGGTCGATCGATATTTTTGATACGACCAACGATGAAAAATCCCGCTGCTAACAAGGCACCTGTATTTCCTGCAGAAAGAACCGCATCTGCCTCTCCATCTTTGACAGCCTTAGCTGCCAATACCATGCTGGCATTTTTCTTCTTGCGGATAGCTTTTGTAGGCTCATCATCAGAATTTATTTTCTCATCTGTATGGATAATGCTGACGCGCTCCGTAGCTGTTAGATATTGTTTGATTTTACTTTCGTCTCCATAAAGTTGGACTTCAATATCTGAAAAGTCAGCAAGGGCTTGATTAACTCCCTCTACAATAGCTTGTGGTGCGTAATCGCCACCCATTGCATCAACTGCGATTTTTTTCATTTGTCTTCCTCTTTCAGTAGTTGTCCCCAATCTGCTAGGGAATCAATAAACTTCTTTGATTTTAGGTGAATACCGACATATTCCTCGTAGATTTGGTCCATAAACTTGCGCAAGTCTTGCTTGATTTCGGCCTTAAGTGAGATAGTCTCCAAGATCTCAAAATCAATGGCTTGAAATTGATTGAGCAGATAAGGAATATTGGGATTTAAATGACATCGTTTCTCATCTTCATAGTAATGATCGGGACAAAGACAACCCCCGTATTTGAAGGAGAAATCAAAGGCTTGCCCCACACGATGACAAAAGGTACACTCATTAAAGTTGAGACTGATTCCAAAACGTGTCAATATTTGAATTTCAAAAATATTGGTCAAAACTTGATAATCTAAACCCTCTTCCATCAACTCCAAGGTCTTTTGCAAAAAAGCAAATAAGGGAGCATCTTCTTGGTTATCCTGCAAACTCGCATCTGCCAAGGCTGCAACGTAAGTCGCATAAGCCATAACAAAGAGGTCACTATTGATTTTCGGAAAAGTCTTCACCTCATGATAATCTTCTATATAACTAAGTCCATCGTCATTGATTTTTAGGAGAAAATGGGCTAAGACTAAAGGTTGAATGACAGGAGCTAGTTTGGATTGGCCGGCGTGTTTGACAAAAAACATGCGCTTGCCTGCCTGTTCTGTAAAGATTTTAACAAGCTTATCATCCTCTCGAAAATTTCGATTGTAAAGTACTAAACCCTGACTCGTAATCGATTGAATCATGCTTCTCTCATATACTCCTCAAGTCGTTTCATAGCTTCTCTGATGGTTCCCATGCTAGCTGCATAAGATAGGCGAACATAGCCTTCTCCATACTGTCCAAAGGCAGCACCAGGGATAAAAGCAACAGCCTTCTTCTGGGCAAAATCCTTCAGAAAAGCAAAGGAATCTTGATTATAGCCTGCCGGAATCTTAGCAAAGATATAAAAAGCCCCATCTGGTTTGATAATCTCAAAGTCAAGGTCAGTCATCTTCTCAATAATGTAGTCCCGACGTTGGATATATTCCTTCTTCATGGGTTCTGCATCATCTTTACCAGCTGTCAATGCTTCCACAGCAGCATGTTGTGCCATAGTATTCGCAGCAGTAACCAAGTACTGGTGACTCTTGATGAGTTGAGCTGTGAAGTTTGCTGGTGCAAAGATAAAACCTAAACGCCAACCTGTCATAGCATGGGATTTAGAAAGACCATTGATGATAATAGCCTGATCTCTCAGCATAGTTCCCAAAGACACATGATTTTCTCCTGTATAGGTCAATTCTGAGTATACTTCATCACAGACTACGAAAATCTCATACTTGCGTAAAACGTCTGCCAAGGCTTCTAATTGCTCGCGACTATAAGTAATTCCTGTAGGGTTGGCTGGATAGTTGAGAATAACTGCCTTAAGCTTGTCCCCCTGCTCCAAAATTGCCTTTTCCAACATCTCAGGCGTCAAAACAAAACCATTTTCAGTTGTATCAATCTCGACGATCTCTGCACCAACTAGATTAACTATTGGCTCATAGCCAGGATAGGCAGGAGCTGGTAAGAGAACCTTGTCTCCTTCCTCCAAAATAGCTGTCAGAGTGGCTGATAGAGCCTCTGTCGCACCAATTGTGACCAAGATTTCATTCTCTGGATTGTAGTCTAGCTGATATTTCTCTTTTACAAAATCACTCGCCGCCTGACGCAATGTCAATAAACCACTCATCCCTGTATAGTAGGATTGATCTTGGTCAATGGCTCGCTTTGCAGCTTCCTTGACATGATCTGGCGTTGTAAAATCTGGTTCTCCCAAGGTCAATCGCAGGACACCAGGAATCTCTGAAATAGCCTGGTCAAATTGACGAATCAAGGAAACTTGTATCTTATCTAATTGTTTATTAAATCGTTTGGTTAAGTCCATATATATCCTCCTTGATCAAAGAACATATATCTATTATACTACAAAAGCTCTCTGACCGCAAAATTCCGTTTATTTGCAACCTTATTCCCACTTTCTATTTTACTTTTCTGATAGACAAGATTATAATAAGAAGTGCTTATTTTCGGAGGTTTTTATGTCATTTCTATCAAAAAATTGGGCAGGACTATTAGCCTGTCTGATCATCTCAATCATCTCTTGGGTTTTAGGAGGCTTTCTGCCTGTTGTGGGAGCTCCTGTTTTCGCCATTTTTATTGGAATGATTCTCCACCCCTTTCTCACTCCCTATAAACAACTGGATGCCGGTTTAACTTATAGCTCCAAAAAATTGCTTCAGTATGCTGTTATCTTGCTTGGATTTGGACTCAATATCTCTCAGGTTTTCGCAGTTGGGAAATCTTCCCTCCCTGTCATTCTTTCTACCATTTCTATAGCTTTAATTGTAGCCTATCTCTTCCAACGCTTGTTTAACCTTGATACAAAGCTAGCTACCTTGATTGGAGTTGGGTCCTCTATCTGTGGAGGTTCTGCCATTGCGGCAACCGCTCCTGTCATCCATGCTAAGGAAAAAGAAGTCGCTCAAGCCATATCTGTTATCTTTTTCTTCAATGTCTTGGCGGCTCTTATCTTTCCAACTCTAGGTTCTTGGCTCCATCTTTCCAACGAAGGTTTTGCTCTCTTTGCGGGTACTGCGGTCAACGATACTTCCTCTGTGACAGCTACTGCTAGCGCCTGGGATAGTCTTTACCAAAGCAATACTCTCGAGTCTGCCACTATTGTCAAACTGACCCGTACCCTAGCTATTATCCCTATTACTCTCTTCCTCTCTTACTGGCAAAGCCGTCAACAAGGCAACAACCAAGGAGTGAAGCTTAAAAAAATCTTCCCCGTTTTCATTCTCTACTTCATCCTAGCTTCTCTGCTAACTACTCTTCTCACATCATTCGGTGTTAGTAATAGCTTCTTTTCACCTCTCAAACAACTCTCCAAATTCCTCATCATCATGGCTATGAGTGCTATTGGTCTCAAAACCAACCTCATTGCTATGATCAAATCCAGTGGAAAAT
>CAKPXD010000057.1 GCA_934201655.1 uncultured Streptococcus sp.
CCAACCGGTGGAGCTGGAGTAGCTTTACCAGCAGGGATTTGCAATTTTACAAGTTTTTCGACTTTTTTAGCCATTTTTAAATCCTCCTTTGTGGTTTTGGCGGTAATTTAGAGATTTTTACCTCCCACAAGTATGTTTTACACATACCCTACTATTATACACTAATCTATCTCAAATGCAAGAGAAAAATCCTATTTTTAGAGAAATTTTATTACTGAATTTGGCTATTATTTCTTTCGTGAAAGAGTTCTGAACTACAAACAAAAAACCGCTCTGTTTTGAGCGATTATAAGAAATAATAAAGTTTAGTAGGAATCCAGTTTTAAGAGCAGGCTTGTCCCTTTTTCAGTACTTCCACTTTCCACAAATCCAAGGGACTCAAAACATCTTCTAGAAATCCTATTAAAAGTGTAGATTTCCTGAACTTTCAACTGTTTCCACCCCTTTTGCTGGGCTAGATCAATTAAAGCTCTTAAAACCTTGCGTCCAATACCTTGATGCTGATAAGCTGGATTGCCAATCACAATAGGAAGATTCTCCTGAGATAAGGCTACATCACCAATTGGAAGCCACTCTCCCTTTTCTCGAAACTCAATCCAGAATAAATCCCCGTGTTCCTCTAAGTAGGAATACATGGCATTTAATTTTTCCAAACTATAGGGAATTCTAATGCCATCTACCAGTTCCACCAAATCCACATCTTGATACCAGGATAAAGCTGCATCACGATGATCTGCTAAAAAATAGGGAACTAGACGTAGGGAATCATCTATCTGAATAATCTTTGGCATCTTTTTTTACTCCTAACAACTGCTTCGCAGCCTGATTAAAACCATCACACCAGTTATACCATTTTGCTTCATACTCATCTTGGGGTAAGATATGATTTTTTAAATCCAGAACAGAGTATATCTTTCTTTCCTCGCAAACTTGCGCATAGAGATGATATAGTTCATCACCACCATCTTTATCCCACTCAGCAGAAATCGTATCCTGACCTAGCAACAATGCCTGATAAGCTCTGTGATGCCCGTCTGTAATTAGCAAGCAATCTCCAAATGCAAGAACACTGATTGGATTTATATTTTGCCTCTCTACCGACTGATAAAGCATCTGGATATCTAGCAACTTCTTTTCTGATAAGTATAGTTGAGTCGGATGAAGATCTTTTATCTTGACTTCCATTTTTATCTCCTCAAGAAGGGTTGAACCCTACTTTTGTTTGCCTGTAAAGCGCCATTGAAAGCGAAGTTTGTCATAAAATGGAAATTCAATGAATAGAATTCCAAGACCCAGACAGAGACTGGCAAGAACATCTGATGGGTAATGAACTCCCAGATAGACTCTGGAAATGATTACACTTACTAGATAGATTCCCAGTAAAATCTGGAGAATGAGCTTTACTGTCCTATCTTTCACTCTCTGTCCCACAATGATAATTAGAGAACCGATTAAGAGGGTTACTGCTAGCGAGTGACCACTAGGGAAAGAAAATCCTTTTTCTTCAACCAAGTGTAAAATTTCAGGTCGTGGACGTTGATAGAGGTGTTTTAAGGACACAATTAAAATTCCAGCCAAACTAAGATTGCCAGCTACTAAAAGGCTTTCTGACTTCCACTTTTTCAGATAAAAAATAACAGTCAATAAAATTGCCCAAGAAATAACGATTGGTAAGTCAATCAGACGAGTAATCCCTCGAAAGATAGTTGTCAATATAGCTGGTAAATCTCCACGGATTGCTGTCTGGATAGACGAATCAAATGGTATCAATTGTTCTGGATAAAACTTAACGACATAACCCAGAATTACAAATAGTAAAAGGGCAAAAGAGCCCTTTGTTAAATATGTTTGTTTATCTTTCATAGTATTTCAAAGTTGGTTTCAAGAGGACAAATAATAACCAGAATGAGATGGCAAAGATGACTCCTTCAATCAAATTAAATGGTAAGACCATTGCCAACAAGTAATTACTAAGTCCTAGAATATTCTCTATATCGAAGTTAGCAAATTTTGCGTACAAAGGTACAGCATAAACGTAGTTTAGAACTAACATGGCTAAAGTAAGACCAATCGCCCCTGCTAATGAAGCTAGGACAAAACGCATGGTTGTACGCTCTTTTTTCCAAATCAGACCAAAAGCAAGAACAAAGACTCCTAAGGCTACGATATTCATCGGCAAACCAATGTAGGTACTAACTCCTTGATTGTTCAGAAGGATTTTCAGCAAGGACCGAAGGAATAGTACTCCTAAAGCCGCTGGTAAATCCAAGACTACCAAACCTACAAGAACTGGTAAGATACTGAACTCAATCCTTAAAAAGGGTGCTGCCGGTAGAAGCGGAAAGTCAAAGTACATCAACACAAATGAAAGTGCTGATAAAATTGCAATGGTCGAAAGTCGACGTGTATTTGTCATAACAGGTTCCTCCAATTTTCTATAAAATCAGAAGAAGTTGGAAAGTTTCTCTCTATCTACTCTCTTAACTATCTCAAAAAACAACCTAAGCTTACAAAGAAACTGGTTTTATTTCTATTATAATGAAGCAGAATAGACAAAGCTATCCTTTCGTCTTCTCCCATCCAGACTATACTGTCGGTTGTGGAATCTCACCACATCAGCTTGCGCTCGCGGACTTATTTGGCTAAGATATTTTAGATTTATCTAGACGTCGCAGTCGAAGATAATACTTAAAGTATATCGAGACAAGACAACGAAGAGAAAGCTAAAATAGCTAGTCAAATTTACCGCCGGTCGGGAATCACACCCTGCCCTGAAGACCCTCTAATGATAACAAAAAAAGCTTGCAAGCGCAAGCATTTTATCTCTTCTCAGTATTTATTTCAACTTATCCGTTTCGTAAGTATGAACCAGTTCGAGACCCGCAAAATTTTGTTGACGAAGGGCCTCATAGACAATCATGCATACAGTATTGGATACATTGAGGCTACGAACATGTTCATCATTCATAGGAATTCTGAGAGCTTTTTCAGGATGTTCCCGCATAAATTCCTCAGGCAAACCTTTATCTTCACGTCCAAAAAGGAAATAATGATTTCCTTCTATCGTGAAGTCAGCATCTGAATAGACCTTTTCTGCAAACTTGGAAATCAAATAGACTTGACCATCCATTTTTTTCATAAATTCATCTAAACTATCATAAAAATAGATTTCAAGTTTGTCCCAATAGTCTAGCCCAGCTCGCTTCATTTTACGATCATCAATCGGAAAGCCCATCGGTTTGATAATATGAAGGGGCGCATTCGTCGCCGCACAGGTTCGTGCAATATTTCCCGTATTTTGTGGAATTTGTGGTTCAAACAATACAATATGATTGGTCATGCCTTGCTTCCTCTCACTAGTGCAAAAAAATAGCCACACTGCCCGGAGTCAAGCTCAGCAAACAGCGTGGTTAAGGCATCGTTAACTTACCTCACAACAGGTTTGAAGTAAATCAGCGAAACTACTTTTTTAGTATAACACTTTCAGCCTGATTGTCAATAGAATTGACTTGTTTTTTTCATTTTTTTTACAAGCATATTTACAAAAGTTAAAATTTCAACTTTCAGCAAGCAATATCATAGAATTTACATAGATTAAGAATTTTTGGAACAAGTTTTTTTCATAAACATATGATGTTTAAAGCAAAATATTTATTCGAATTCCCCTAATCCCTTTATTAAAGAAGGAAACAGTCGGTTGTTGAGTGCATTTTTTTCTAAAAAAAGGTATGATAGAGACATATTGAAAAAGTAGGTTAACTAACTATGAAGATTATTCTTGTCGGAGGGGGAAAAGTAGGTTCTGCCCTCTGTCGTTCACTGGTTGCTGACAACCATGATGTTGTCTTAATTGAACAGAACGAAACTGTTCTAAAATACTTGACCAGCCGTTTTGATATTATGGGAATCGCAGGTAACGGAGCTGACTTTGCTATGTTAGAAGCAGCCAATGTTCAAGATTGTGATATTTTCATTGCCATGACTCAATACGACGAGGTCAATATGGTTTCGGCTGTTTTAGCCAAAAAAATGGGAGCCAAAGAAACCATCGTTCGTGTTCGCAATCCTGAATATTCCAACCCTTATTTTAAAGAAAAAAATATTCTCGGTTTTTCACTGATTGTCAACCCAGAACTCCTAGCAGCTCGTGCTATCGCCAACATTATAGATTTCCCCAATGCTCTTTCTGTTGAGCGTTTTGCAGGTGGATTAGTCAGCTTAATGGAATTCAAGGTACGAAATTTCAGTAATATTTGTCAGATGTCTATTGCTGATTTCCGTAAAAAGTTTGGTAATGTTATTGTCTGTGCTATCGAACGCGACCACAAACTCATGATTCCTAGTGGAGATATGATTTTAGAAGATAAAGACCGTATCTTCGTGACAGGAAGTCGTGTCGATATGATGCTCTTCCACAACTATATCAAATCTCGAGTCGTTAAGAGTTTACTCATCATAGGAGCTGGGAAAATTGCTTACTATCTCTTAGGTATGTTAAAAGACAGTCGTATCGATACCAAGGTTATTGAGGTCAATCCTGAAAGAGCTGCCTTTTTCAGCGAAAAATTCCCTAAACTCTATATAGTCCAAGGTGATGGAACAACTAAGGACACCCTCTTAGAAGAAAGTGCCCAAAACTATGATGCTGTTGCCACTTTAACAGGAGTCGACGAGGAAAATATCATTACCTCTATGTTCTTGGATAACATAGGTGTTCAGAAAAATATTACCAAAGTAAACCGCACTAGCTTATTAGAAATTATCCACGCAACAGATTTCTCAAGTATCATCACTCCTAAAACAATCGCTGTTGATACCATCATGCACTTTATCCATGGTCGTGTAAATGCGCAATATTCTGACCTTCAAGCTATGCACCATCTAGCAAATGGACAGGTAGAAACTCTTCAATTCCTGATCAAGGAAGCCAATAAAATGACTGGCAAGCCTTTATCTCAATTGAAGCTCAAAAAAGATGTCTTGATTGCTGCTATTATCCGCAATGGAAAAACGATCTTCCCAACAGGAGAAGATACCCTCCAGGTCGGTGATAAGCTAGTGGTTATCACTTTGCTTTCAAATATCACCAAAATTTATGATTTGTTAGAGAGGTAAGCTATGAATAGAAGTATGGTACGCTTTCTTCTTGCAAAACTACTCTTGATTGAAGCTGGGCTACTTTTAGTTCCGGTTGGTATTGCTCTTTACTATCGAGAATCTAGTCAAGTTTTTACAGCTCTTTTCTCTACCATCGGGATTCTTGTTGTCCTAGGTCTACTCGGAATCATCAGTAAACCTAAAAAACAACGTATCTATGCCAAAGAAGGAGTCTTAATTGTTGCCCTATGTTGGATCCTCTGGTCTTTCTTTGGCTCCCTTCCCTTTGTCTTTTCAGGTCAAATCCCCAATTTTATCGATGCCTTCTTCGAAACTAGTTCCGGCTTCACTACTACGGGAGCAACTATCTTAAATGACGTTTCTGTCTTAAGCCGTTCTCTTCTATTTTGGAGAAGTTTCACCCACCTCATTGGAGGGATGGGGGTGCTAGTTTTTGCCCTAGCTATTATGGACAATGCAAAAAACAGCCACTTAGAGGTTATGAAGGCCGAGGTCCCTGGACCAGTATTTGGTAAGGTGGTGTCTAAGCTAAAAAATACAGCACAAATCCTCTACATCCTGTATCTGGCAATGTTCGCCCTCTTTGTAGTGATTTATTATCTTGCCGGTATGCCACTCTACGATAGTTTTGTCATCGCTATGGGAACTGCTGGTACTGGTGGTTTCACTGTTTACAATGATGGAATCGCCCACTATAATAGTTCTCTCATTACCTATCTGACGAGTGTTGGGGTCTTGATGTTTGGTGTCAATTTCAACCTCTACTACTATCTCATGCTTCGTCGAGTCAAGGAATTCTTTTTCGATGAGGAACTTCGTGCTTATCTCTTGATTGTCGTCGTTTCTACCGGCTTAATTACTCTCAACACACTCCACCTTTATAGTGGCGTTTCACAAAGTTTTGAGATGGCCTTCTTCCAAGTCTCTAATATCATCACTACAACTGGTTTCGGTTACGGAAACATAACCAATTGGCCTTTATTTTCTCAGTATATCCTACTGATGTTGATGGCCATTGGTGGTTCTGCCGGATCTACTGCTGGTGGTCTCAAAGTGATGCGTGGAGTTATTCTAGCTAAAATTGCTAAAAATCAATTTTTGTCTACCATATCACCTCACCGTGTTTTAACTCTCCATGTTAACCAAACGGTAATTGATAAGGATACCCAGCACAAGATTCTCAAGTACTTTGTAGTTTACGTCATGATTCTACTCAGCTTAATTTTCATTATCAGTTTAGATGCTGACAATTTAATGATTGTTACGAGTGCCGTTTTCAGTTGCTTTAACAATATCGGCCCAATTCTCGGAACAACTGCAAGTTTCTCAATTTTTAGTCCATTTTCAAAACTCCTCCTATCCTTTGCAATGATTGCAGGACGTCTTGAAATTTATCCAATCATATTACTCTTTATGAAGCGAACCTGGTCTAAGCGTTAGCAATGTTATTATCAAAAAGCACATCCCTCAAAAAATGAGGGATGTTTTTTTCTGTTGATAAGATTTTTAAAAGACAGTTGAGAGTCAAAAAATAACACTTGGGAAAAAGATGATTTTTCATGAATCATTTTAGTTATAATTTTAAAAAAAACGTAGGGGTTTTATATGGAAAAAATGAACAAATCAATCCAACTTCTTTTATTGATTTCCTTGGTATACTTAGGCTGCTGTAGTTGCTTAGTTTGGCCTGGCATTGCTTTAACACTCAAACAATCCTGCTTTTACTTTTTACTTATCTTACTGTTTTTAGCAGGTATCTGTACATTTATCCACTATCTTTCAGGACATAATCATGTAAAAAGTCAACTACATAATCGTAGCCGATCCTTCTTTTTATTGTATAGCAGCATGGTTATCATTAACGTTGCTGGAGTCTGTTTTATTTTATTTGAAAGTATAAGCACTGACACTCTACTACAAAAAGAAATCGTTGACTTGTTACTCATCTCTTTCTTTTTCCTTTTCGGACTTGATATTGCTACCTTTCTACCGTTAAACAAATGGAGAAAATTACCAACTCATAAAAAGACAGGCAGGCTAACAACCCTTATCTTTCTTAGTTTATTTTTTCTGCACAATCCTTTAACCATATTTTCTGTCAGTTTTTATATCCTTTTGGGAGTCAGCTTTCTAAACTTTTTATTTCCTAAAACCTTAAGACAAGATTTATCCTTCTATAGTCATTTAATTCGAAATATCTTACTTGTTTTATCTACACTTATGTTCTGGTAGTTAATAGAATTCCTGTCAGAAGTATGCTATAATGAAATAAATTTTTTAGGAGATATATGAATGAATTTTTTTAAAGATTATCGTAAACGATTGATTTGGCTAGGAATCTTTCTTGTCGCTATGTGCCTATCGCAAGTTCCTATCGTAACTTTAATGTTACTTCAAAAAACTCAACTTGGATCTATCTGGTCATCTCTAATAGTGGGACTTGTCTCTACTGCTGTTGTTACACTCTTTTTATATGGTGCTCACAAAAGTAAGTTATTAAATCTAAAATCAAAACTCTTTACTATTAATGACGCCCCTCGAATTGCTCTTAGTTATGTAGCCATTGTCACAGGAAATCTGATTGGTGCGATTTGGTTACAACTTCTGAAGCAAACAACTACTTCGAATCAAGAGGCTATCAATAGCATCATGTCAGAAAGCTCTCTAATTTCCAGCATTTTCGTGGTTGCAATAGTGGCACCTATTTGTGAGGAAGTTATCTGTCGAGGTATCATCCCTACTAAACTCTTCGAAGGATACAAGAAAATTGGATATATTTTCGGTTGGTTTCTCTTCACTATAGCCCATATACCAAATAATCTTCCTTCTTTCTTGATCTATGGTTGGATGTCTGCAGTCCTAACTTGGACTGCTTATCGCACCAAACGTCTAGAGATGTCTATCTTACTGCACCTAGTGAATAATGGAGTCAGCATTCTATTGCTTATCCTCCTTACATTCCTTATCAAGGTTGTTGGTATAGATGCTTTTCAATAAATAGAAGTTCCACTACTAATATAATTTAAAATAAACAAAGTATAAATTTCTAATTATCTTTTTATATTTTCTTAAATGCTCGTAAAGCCTTATTCTATGTGCTTTCGA
>CAKPXD010000058.1 GCA_934201655.1 uncultured Streptococcus sp.
GGTGGGCAGGAGCCTGCTTCTTGTTTTTAGAGAAGGAGGAGCTATGCCTGAATTACCAGAAGTTGAGATTGTCCGACGTGGTCTGGAAAAATTGATCCTAGGGAAAAAAATTTCAAACATTGACATTCGTTACCCCAAGATGATTAAAACTGATTTGGATGAATTTCAGAAGGAAATGCCTGGTCAAGTCATTCAATCAATGGGACGTCGTGGTAAATATCTACTTTTCTATTTATCCGATAAAGTTCTAATCTCTCATTTGAGAATGGAAGGCAAGTATTTTTATTATCCAGACCAAGTTCCAGAACGTAAACACGCCCATGTTTTGATTCATTTTGAGGATGGCGGGACTTTAGTCTATGAGGATGTCCGTAAATTTGGTACCTTGGAACTGTTAGCACCCGAACTCTTGGATTCTTACTTTATTTCAAAAAAACTTGGTCCGGAACCGACTGAGAAGGATTTTGATTTAGGGAGTTTTAAACTAGCCTTGAAAAAATCTAAAAAACCAATCAAATCGCATCTTCTCGACCAGACTTTGGTTGCAGGGTTGGGAAATATCTATGTTGATGAAGTTCTTTGGAGGGCGAAAGTCCATCCTTCTAGAACCTCTAATAGTTTAACAGCACAAGAGGCTAGAAAAGTACATGATGAAACAATCAATGTTTTAGGTCAGGCGGTTGAAAAGGGTGGTTCAACAATTCGCACTTATACCAATGCATTTGGAGAAGATGGCACCATGCAGGAATTCCATCAAGTATATGACAAGGCAGGTCAAGCTTGTTCGCGTTGTGAAACCATCATCGAAAAGATTCAATTAGGTGGTCGTGGAACCCACTTTTGTCCTAAGTGTCAAAGGAGGAAGTGATGGGAAAAATAATCGGAATCACCGGTGGTATTGCGTCAGGTAAGTCCACTGTCACAGAATTTTTAAGACAAAAAGGGTTTCAAGTTGTAGATGCGGATGCAGTCGTCCACCAACTACAAAAACCTGGTGGACGACTCTATCAGGTTTTAGTGGAGCATTTTGGGGAGAAAATCCTTCTTGAAAATGGTGAACTGAATCGCCCCTTACTTGCTAGCCTTATTTTTTCAAATCCTGAAGAGCAAGAATGGTCTAAGAGTACCCAAGGTGAGATTATTCGTGAGGAGTTAGCTGCATTACGAAATCAGTTGGCTCAGACAGAAGCTCTCTTTTTCATTGATATTCCCCTGCTTTTTGAGCAGAACTATGCTTCATGGTTTGACGAAACTTGGCTAGTCTATGTAAATCGTGATGTTCAATTGGAGCGATTAATGAAACGGGACCAAATTTCAAAAGAAGCAGCTGAATCCCGTTTAAACTCTCAATGGCCTTTAGAAAGAAAAATTAGTCTGGCTAGTCACAGTCTAGATAATAATGGAAATCGGGAACAGTTGATAGCTCAAGTAGTTAAGTTGCTTGAAGAAATGTGTCTATAAATTAACATTGTTAGAAAGGAGAATTTTGGTATTGTTTGTTCAAATCATCTTAGATTGAAATAGTATCAAATACAAAAAATCTAGTGCGTGTAAAAATTAATCTAAAATGCTCCTCTTGTGGCAGCATGAATTATCTAACCAGTAAGAACTCCAAAACTCATCCAGATAAGATTGAAGTCTTAAAGTATTGTCCCAAAGAAAGAAAAGTGACTCTACATCTTGAATCTAAGTAGAAATTATGGTAGAATAATAGGGATTTTAAGGAGTTTGATATGTATAACCTATTATTAACCATTTTATTAGTATTATCTGTTGTGATTGTGATTGCAATTTTTATGCAACCAACTAAAAATCAATCTAGCAATGTATTTGATGCCAGCTCAGGTGATTTGTTTGAACGTAGCAAAGCGCGTGGTTTTGAAGCCGTAATGCAACGTTTGACAGGAATCTTAGTCTTTTTCTGGCTAGCCATTGCCTTAGCATTGACGGTATTATCAAGTAGATAAGAAAATAATGGGCGGGACTAGATCTTTGCCTATTTTTATTTTTTACTCTTCAAAAATCTCTTCAAACCACGTCAGCTTCCATCTGCAACCTCAAAACGGTGTTTTGAGCAACCTGCGCCTAGCTTTCTAGTTTGCTCTTTGATTTTTATTGAGTATTAAATGATGTTTGAGAAGGTTTTACACAAAAAAATTTAACAATCTAGAAAGAAAACATGAAAGATAGAATAAAAGAATATTTAAAAGAAAAGGAACGAGTCACTGTAAATGACTTGGCTCAAGCTCTTGGAAAGGATGGTTCTAAAGACTTCCGTGAGCTCATTAAAACCTTGTCCCTGATGGAGAGAAAGCACCAAATTCGCTTTGAAGAAGATGGTAGTCTCACCTTGGACAAAAAGAAGAAACACGAGATTACTCTTAAAGGAACTTTTCATGCCCATAAAAATGGCTTCGGCTTTGTTAGTCTCGAAGGTGAGGAAGACGATCTTTTTGTAGGAAAAAATGATGTTAACTATGCCATTGATGGCGATACTGTTGAAATTGTAATCAAGAAGGTTGCGGATCGCCAAAGAGGAACTGCAGCTGAAGCAAAGATTATCGATATTTTAGAACACAGTTTGACGACGGTTGTTGGTCAAATCGTTCTTGATGAGGAAAAACCCAAGTATGCAGGTTACATCCGTTCAAAAAATCAAAAGATTAGTCAACCAATCTACGTTAAGAAGCCAGCTATTCAATTAGACGGTACAGAAGTTCTCAAGGTCTTTATCGATAAGTACCCAAGTAAGAAACACGATTTTTTTGTCGCTAGTGTGCTAGATGTGGTTGGACATTCTACAGATGCAGGGATTGATGTCCTTGAGGTCTTGGAATCAATGGACATTGTATCTGAGTTTCCAGAGACTGTTCTCAAAGAGGCAGAAAATGTGCCAGACGCTCCATCAGAGAAAGATCTGGAAGGTCGTCTAGACTTAAGAGATGAAATTACCTTTACCATTGATGGGGCTGATGCCAAGGACTTGGACGACGCTGTTCACATCAAACCATTGAAAAATGGAAATATCGAACTAGGTGTTCACATTGCCGATGTCTCCTACTATGTGACCGAGGGTTCTGCTCTTGACAAGGAAGCCCTCAATCGTGCGACCTCTGTCTATGTGACAGACCGTGTAGTTCCAATGCTTCCAGAACGCCTCTCAAACGGAATCTGTTCTCTTAACCCTCAAGTGGACCGCTTGACTCAGTCTGCGATTATGGAAATTAATAAGCAGGGTCGTGTTGTGAATTATACGATTACTCAGACTGTTATCAAGACAAGTTTTCGTATGACCTATAGTGATGTGAATGACATTTTAGCTGGTGACGAGGAGAAGAGACAAGACTATAAGAAAATTGTTCCTAGTATCGAACTTATGGCCAAACTCCATGAAACATTGGAAGGTATGCGAATTAAGCGTGGTGCTTTAAATTTTGATACCAATGAAGCTAAGATTATAGTCGATAAAAAAGGCAAGCCAGTTGATATTGTTCTTCGTCATCGTGGTGTTGCTGAACGTATGATTGAGTCTTTTATGTTGATAGCCAACGAAACAGTTGCCGAGCACTTCAGCAAGCTGGACCTACCTTTTATCTATCGGATTCACGAGGAGCCTAAGGCTGAAAAAGTTCAGAAGTTTATTGATTATGCTTCGAGCTTTGGTTTGCGAATTTATGGGACTGCCAGTGAGATAAGTCAGGAAGCTCTTCAAGACATCATGAGTACTGTTGAGGGAGAGCCATATGCGGATGTATTGTCTATGATGCTTCTGCGTTCGATGCAGCAGGCTCGTTATTCTGAGCATAATCACGGTCACTATGGTCTAGCTGCGGACTATTACACGCACTTTACCAGTCCGATTCGTCGTTATCCTGACCTCTTGGTTCACCGGATGATTCGAGACTATGGACGTTCTAAGGAAGTAGCCGAGCATTTTGAACAGGTTATTCCAGAGATCGCGACCCAGTCTTCTAACCGTGAGCGCCGTGCTATCGAGGCAGAGCGTGAAGTCGAAGCCATGAAAAAAGCTGAATACATGGAAGAGTACGTTGGTGAAGAGTATGATGCAGTTGTTTCAAGTATTGTTAAATTTGGTCTTTTTGTTGAATTACCAAATACAGTTGAAGGCTTGATTCACATCACAAATCTTCCTGAGTTTTACCATTTTAATGAACGCGATTTAACCCTCCGTGGGGAGAAATCAGGAATTACTTTCCGAGTGGGACAACAGATACGTATTCGTGTCGAAAGAGCGGATAAGATGACTGGTGAGATTGATTTCTCCTTTATTCCAAGTGAATTTGATGTCATTGAGAAAGGTTTGAAAGGCTCTGGTCGTAAGGATAGAAGTCGTCGTTCAGATAAGAAAGAAGACAAGAGAAAAGCTAGTCGCTCAAGTGATAAGCGCAAGCATTCTCTAAAAGACAAGAAGAAAAAGAGCAAGAAACCTTTTTACAAAGAAGTAGAAAAGAAAGGAGCCAAGCATGGCAAAGGGCGAGGGAAAGGTCGTCGCGCAAAATAAAAAGGCGCACCACGACTATACAATCGTAGATACGCTAGAAGCAGGAATGGTTCTGACAGGAACTGAGATCAAGAGTGTTCGAGCAGCCCGCATCAATCTGAAAGATGGGTTTGCCCAAGTGAAAAATGGGGAAGTTTGGCTGAGCAATGTGCATATCGCTCCTTATGAAGAGGGCAATATCTGGAATCAGGAACCCGAACGTCGTCGTAAACTTCTCCTTCATAAAAAACAAATCCAGAAATTAGAGCAAGAAACCAAAGGAACAGGTATGACCTTGGTTCCTCTTAAAGTTTATATCAAAGATGGCTATGCCAAGCTTCTTTTAGGACTTGCAAAAGGGAAGCATGATTACGATAAACGTGAGTCTATCAAACGACGTGAGCAAAATCGTGATATTGCGCGTGTTATGAAAGCTGTTAACCACCGATAGAAAGAGTGAAGAATATGGAAAAACTAGTTGCCTACAAACGCATGCCTGTCTGGAATAAAGACACCATGCCAGAAGCTGTTCAAAGAAAACACAATACTAAGGTCGGAACCTGGGGCAAGATTACCGTATTAAAAGGGACTCTAAAGTTTATTGAGTTGACTGAAGACGGGGAAGTTTTAGTCGAGCACTTTTTTGAAGCAGGTGCTGATAATCCTATGGCACAACCTCAAGCTTGGCACAGAGTAGAAGCTGCCACAGAAGATGTGGAATGGTACTTGGAATTTTATTGTAAAGCAGAGGATTATTTTCCCAAGAAATACAATACTAATCCAGTCCATTCGGAAGTTTTAGAAGCTATGGATACAGTAAAACCATGTAAGGCACTAGACCTAGGATGTGGTCAAGGAAGAAATGCACTCTTTCTAGCTCAACATGGATTTGATGTCACAGCTGTAGATCAAAATGAGCTATCTCTTGAAATCTTGCAAAGCATTGTGGAGCAAGAAGATATAGAAATGCCTGTAGGTCTCTACGATATCAATTCAGCTAGCATTGGACAAACTTACGATTTTATCGTATCAACGGTTGTTCTCATGTTTTTACAAGCAGATCGCATTCCGGATATTATTCGAAACATGCAAGAACAAACCTCAATTGGAGGTTATAATTTGATTGTGTGTGCTATGGACACGGAGGATTATCCTTGCTCAGTGAACTTCCCATTTACCTTTAAAGAGGGTGAGTTGGCAAATTACTACAAGGATTGGGAAATCATCAAATACAATGAAAATCCTGGCCATCTCCATCGTCGAGATGAAAATGGCCATCGTATCCAACTACGTTTTGCAACAATGTTGGCTAAAAAAGTAAAATAAATGAATAAAAGGGATAGAGAGCAGTCGTTTTCTATTCCTTATTTGTTACCCTAATAAGAAAGGGAAATCTCAATTTATGCTATACTAGAAGTAGGAGAAGTCGATGAAATTAAACAGAATTGTGATAGTTTTAAAACGATTCTGATCGACCATTATTCTTTCAGACTTTTTTGTCTAGGAGGTCTTAAGATGACTAGTCTTTTAATTGAACTATACGATCGTCATACCATTGAGAAAAATGTCTACCAAGCTTTTGTCAGTGATTGTGATGAGATTTTATACCTTTCTACAAGAAAAATTGCTGAGGAAGAAAAGCTATCCTTGAAGCATTTTCTAATGGAACAAGTTCCACACTTAAAACAAGTACATTTTCGACAATTTCACCTAGAAAAAATCTGCCAGGAATTAGACGTATTTATCAATGATTTTGAGACGGTGACCATCGATGTTTTTGGTGGAGATAATCTATTAGCAATAGTTCTATATCAGTATGGTTTGGAGAAAGGTATTCCCATTATTGCTATGGATGTTGAACAAGGAAAGCAGTATGCCTGGGAAAGGGGTAAGATTTATGATAAACAGTTAGAGATTTCTAGTTTATCCATTGAACAATTGATAGCTTTACGTGGTGGAAAAGTCCTTAAATCAAGAAGACCTCAGCATTCTAATAAGCAAGTGCTAGCTATTAAAAAATTGGCCAAATATGCTATCGAAAATCCTGAAAAATGGTATCAGATTACCCAATTCTTTGCACTGGCAAAAACAAATGATTTTCACGCTGAAACAGCAAAAGTTTTGGAGAGTAATGGAAAAATTTATTCTTACCCCAGTAGCTTGATTCCTTTGTTCACAAAAGCTAATTTATTGAAAGTAGAAGAGGAAACAACAGATACTGTCACTTATACATTCCCAACACCAGAAGCACATCTGCTATGTCGAACTAAAGGGCATATTTTAGAATTGTATATCTATTCACTAGCCCTCGAGTCGGAGTATTTTGATGAATGTATGATTGGTACTGAAATTGACTGGAATGGGATTTTTCCTGAGGCTGACAATGTTCAAAATGAGATTGATGTTATTCTTCGTAAAGGTCACTCTGTAGTTTTCATTTCTTGTAAAATGACGGATCTAGCAGTTGAAGCTATTAACGAACTTGAGGTTTATGCCAATCATTTTGCAGGTGATAATTGTTTGAAAATAATTGTTTGCTCTGGAAAAATCAATCCTGTTTATAGTCATCGTTGTCAGGAATATGGTGTAATGGTGATAAAGCAGGATCAAATACAGAATCTTATTCCCATGTTACGGAAATATATTCGAAAACAACTGAAATAGCTGAGAATTAAATGCGAAAAAGGTTGAGTTGGTCAGCCTTTTTCTGCTTTTTCTTTTCGAATAAAGTAGAAAAGGGGGATATATGTTTTTAGCTAGAGATGAAAAAGGTCATTTAATCAACGCGTTAGAGAATGAAGTAAAGAAACAAGCTTATTATTGTCCAGCTTGCGGAACGAGTGTTCGCTTGAAAAAAGGAAAAAATGTAAGAACTCATTTTGCGCATGAAAGTTTAAAAAGTTGTGATTTTTATCATGAGAACGAAGGTCCAGAGCATTTGGAGAATAAGGTGGCACTTTTTAATTGGGCTAAGAAAGATGCTGAAGTAGAAATGGAATATCCGATTCCTGAACTTAAGCAAATCGCAGATATCTTTATCAATAATAAAATAGCTCTAGAAATTCAGTGTAGTCCTATTTCTTGCGAACTTTTACGGGAGAGAAGCAATGGTTATCGAAGTTTGGGAATTCAAGTTCTTTGGCTACTAGGAGAAAAGCTCTGGCTAAAAGAGCGACTAACTAAACTTCAAAGAGATTTTCTTTATTTTAGTCATAATATGGGATTTTACCTTTGGGAGTTAGACCATAAAAAACAAGTTTTGAGGCTCAAGTACCTCCTTCACCAAGATTTGAAAGGAAAACTCCATTATCAGGTCAAGGAATTTTCTTATGGCAAAGGAAATCTCCTAGAAATTTTACGTAGTCCTTATCAACAGCAAGTGTTAACTGCTTTTTCGGTCGAACAGGACAAGAATATTTGTCATTACATTCAAAAACAACTCTACTATCAAAATCCCTATTGGATGAAACAACAAGCCCAAGCTTACTTGAGAGGAGAAAACATATTAAATTTGAAGACTCAAGACTGGTATCCCCAAGTAAGGCCGATAGAACATGGTCATTTT
>CAKPXD010000059.1 GCA_934201655.1 uncultured Streptococcus sp.
ACGGAGGAGAAACCAAAACTTCCTCAAACTGGTGAATCAGTAGAAACTGGTTTGGTATTTGCGGGAATCGTCATCTTATCAAGTACAGTTGTATTGAAACGTAGATATTCTAACAAGTAATAGTTTCGTTTCTTAAAAAAGGAGAGAACAAGATTCTCTCCTTTTAATATTATAAGAATTCATGTATAAAAAACGAACAAAGTATTCACTGTTGACAGTTGGAATTTTAACTACCTTCCAATTAGGTCAAGGGTATGTCAAAACTGATACAATTGATTTTTCAAATAATACGGTTATTCAAAATCAGGATAAGAAAGCTCCTTCATTAAATAAGAATACAATTAAAATAGTGAAACTACTACTAATATAAAAAAAGAGGTAGTAACAGATGAGGAAAAGTCTGCAGTTTTAATACTGGAAGATTCTACTTCTACAATGGAGGTAGCAGAAAAATAAACAGGCAAGTTTCGTTATGATAAGTTAGTTGCTGAAGAAAATCCATCAAACGAGTAACTTGCCTGAGAAAAACTAGTCACTGAGTAGCAAAAGCACAACAAGATAAGGTTCCCCCCCGATAGCTCTACCACCTAAGCAGAACGAAAAAGTCGTTAGTAGGCACAACTCAAGAACTCAGGAAACTGCTATATGTCAAGATAAGATATTATCAGAAACAGGAGAACAATCATAGTTAGGTCTACTTGGAAGCTTGATGTCATTCTTGACATTTATCGATATTATAGATAAAAAACACGACCATTAAAGACTGATTTTATCCAAAAATGAATAAAAAAACGAATTATTTTTAAAAAAGCAAGAAAAAACGTAAAAAAATCTTGTAAATGCCTATAAAAAATGCTATGATACAACTGACTAATTTTAAAAAGGAGATTATGTGATGAAGAAATCACAGCTTAGCGTAACGCGTATTTTAGCGTTCGTAAGTATTTTGGTTCTTTCTTTGGCAACACTTACGACCGTATTTGCTACTGATGTTACCAACTATACTTTGAAAACAGAAGT
The DNA here is from genome assembly GCA_934201655.1 of uncultured Streptococcus sp. GTDB lineage: Bacteria > Bacillota > Bacilli > Lactobacillales > Streptococcaceae > Streptococcus. The sequence continues at coordinate 1,021 of CAKPXD010000059.1, forward strand.
TAAGGTTGATGGGAAACCATTAACTGCAGATACTAAGATTACGACTGGTCGTGTCTTGGAAGCAACAAATTCACTTACTTTCCCAGACTCACAACACATCAATGCTGGGGATACACTGACTTTGGACCTTCCAAAAGAATTGGAGTTAACTACGAAACTTGAATTTCCAATCAAACACAGTAGCGGTCAAATAGTCGGAAATGCAGTAACTGATCCGACTACAGGGAAAGTAAACATTACTTTCACTGACTACTTCTCTAAAAATCCCCAAAACAAAGTTATGTCTTTGCAATACTCAGTTCGTCCAAATGCAAACACTTGGAAAGATTCTGGTAAGTATACATTTAAGTTCGGAAACGAGACTTACAATGTGACGTATGAGAAATACGTAGGGGTTCCAGGAGATCGTGAATACAAAATCGGTTACCAAGATAAACAAAATCCTAAACGTATCAAGTGGCGTATTCTCTTGAATGCTGTTCAAGATAAATTGGATAACTTAGTAATCACAGATGATTTTAGCGATCATGGTCAAGTCCTTGTAGAAGACTCATTCCGTGCTGTACGTTACCCAACTCAACCAAGTAAAATCCTAAATGTAGACGAATTGTACAAGTTAAAACCAACTGAAATCCTCACTAAGAAAGCAGTCTTTACAAGAAATGCAGCAGGTCAAATTACAGGATTTAGCTATAACCTTGGAAATGTCGACAAAGAGTCAGTTTGGATTGAGTATTCAACTGAACTTACTCAAGATTTTCCAAAAGGAACTAAAGTAGCTAACACCTTGAAGTGGAAAGCTACTAATTTCCCTAAAGAGACTTCTATCACTCAACAAGCTCGTTTAGAAACTGGTTCAGGTGATGGTGGTGGTGATAAGACTTCTACAACCACAACTACTACAACAACCACAACTACAACCACAACCACAACAACAGAAGAGCCAACGACTACTACAACAACCACAACAACAGAAGAGCCGACAACTACTACAACAACCACAACAACAGAAGAGCCGACGACTACTACAACAACCACAACAACAGAAGAGCCGACGACTACTACAACAACCACAACGACAGAAGAGCCGACGACTACTACAACAACCACAACAACAGAAGAGCCGACGACAACTTCAACAACCACAACAACAGAAGAGCCGACGACAACTTCAACAACAGAAGCAACAACTGAGGTGACTACAGGTTCAACTTCAGAAACAACAGAAGCAACAACTGAGGAAACTACAGTTTCGACAGAAGAGCCAACGACAGCTTCGACAACAGAAGAACCAACAACCACTTCAACAACTACAACAACAGAAAAATCAACGACAACAACAACGACTACGACAACCTCAAAACCAGATGTTCCTGGAACAACTACGGAGGAGAAACCAAAACTTCCTCAAACTGGTGAATCAGTAGAAACTGGTTTGGTATTTGCGGGAATCGTCATCTTTTCAAGTACAGTTGTATTGAAACGTAGATATTCTAACAAGTAATAGTTTAGTTTCTTTAAAAAGGAGAGAGCAAGGTTCTCTCCTTTTTTAAAAGTGAATAGTATATGGAGCATTTAAATGAAACTATCAATTCTTATCACTCTTTTAAATGAAGAATTAGTTCTAGCTCAAACGCATAAAGCCATCTCTGAGAAGTTAGAGAGTATGGTTTTATCGGAAGAACTATCTGACTACGAAATTCTCTATGTGGATGACGGCAGTAGCGATAGCACACTAAAACTAATCGATGCTATTGCGGATGAAAACCCACGGGTCAAGTATATCAGCTTTAGTAGAAACTTTGGTCGCGAGAGTGGAATTCTTGCTGGTTTTAAGTATGCAACTGGCGATGCGGTGATGGTGATGGATGGAGACTTGCAACATCCGCCTTATCTGATTCCTCTCTTTGTAGAAGCTTATAAAGAAGGATACGATATTGTCAGTGGTCAGAGAAGTCGAGAAGGGGAGTCATTTGTAGGAAGCTTCTTTGCTCGTAGTTTCTATAAATTCTCGAACCATTCCATGGATGTCAAGTTAACAGACGGGAAATCTGAATTACGACTCCTTAGCAAGAGAGCAGTGGATGTGTTTGTTTCGCTGCCTGAGTACAATCGATTTAATAAAGGGCTCTATGAGTGGATTGGTTTTAAAGAGAAGGTTATCCCTTATAAAAACGAAGTTCGTAAAGCAGGAAAAAGCAAATTCGGCTTTAAGAAGTCTATGAACTATGCTTTCCAGGGGATTATCTCATTTAATGATCGTCCTCTTAGAATTTGTATCCAATTTGGATTTGTCAGCATGGCTCTGTCTCTTCTCTACATTGTTTATGAGTTTTGTAAATTTATCTTTTCTTCCGACTATACGAGTGGCTATTTCACTACAATAGCGGCGATTATCTTGTTTAGCAGTGTGCAACTGATCTTCATCGGTGTACTTGGTGAGTATATCGGAAAGATTTATTACGAGGTGAAGCAACGTCCTCACTTTATCGTCGCGAAAAGCAACATTGACCAAGCTGAAAAAGATAAGATTGGTTAAGAAGACATAGGAGAAAACAAACATGGATAAGTGGTTAACGCGTTGGCAAGAGTTAAAAGGGAAACACCCTAAAGCCTTGCTTTATACGATAAGTGCCTTACTACCGATGACCATCATGCTGGTTGTTTGGTTCTTCATGGGTAGCTATCCCTTTGGGAATAAAAGTCTGATGGCAGTTGACTTTGGTCAGCAGTATATCAGCTTTTTTGGCTTGCTTAAACATGCGGTACTTACTGGTGATTTGAGTAGCCTGACTTACTCTTTTACTAAATCTCTCGGTGGAGACATGATAGGGGTTTTGGGCTATTACTTGATGAGTCCCTTTAATATTTTTTATATTATTATCCCCTTCAAACACTATGGTTTAGCAGTTTTCCTGACTATTTGGCTTAGATATGGAGCAATCGGATTTTCTTTCTCTCATTTCCTGATTAAGCGCTATAAGGGAGCAGAATCTCGTGTGTGGTTGGTGCCTTTGTTTGCAACAGCCTATGCTCTTTCAGGGATGCTCGTTTCCTATCAGATGAACGTCATTTTCTATGATGCCATGATTATGCTACCGCTCGTTATCGTTTATCTGGAAGAACTCTTGGATGGAGGAAGACCCTATCGTTATGCCTTTGTTTTAGGGCTAACAGTCTTTCTGCAGTTCTATATGGGCTATATGATTTCGATTTTTATCGTCCTATACTCTTGCTATTATGTTTCACCACGCCTCTCTATCCAAGGAGATTTGAAGCAGAAACTGAAGCACTTCCTAAGTCCTTTGGTAAAAACATTTGCCTTCTCTGTCATTGGGGTTGCTACGGCATCGGTGTTGATTGTGCCAGTTTTCTATAATCTCCTTGAGAGTAAGGGGCAAGTTGGAGATGCCATGAAGTTCTCCTTCGCCTTTCAGATCAATCCTGTGGATATCCTGTCGAAGTTAGCTATCGGTGGTTTTGATACTGCCTCAGGCTGGTCGGCTGGACCTAACCTTCCAAATATCTACATTGGTGCTTTAGGATTTCTAGGTTTTATCCTCTACTTTACATCGAAGCAGGTAGCCAAGGAAAAACGTTGGGCTGCAGGTGCGGTCACCCTTGTCTTCTTCATTTCCTTTGTCAATGAGTTTGTAAGTAAAATCTGGCATATGGGACAAAACCCAGCTGGATTCTTCTTCCGTTTCTCATGGTTATTCTCGTTCTTTATGCTCGTTTTAGCCTATCAGGTAGTTAAGGGACAAGTAGAAATTTCTCGCAGAGGGAAGTTGCTTTCAGTGGTGTTGCTCGTTTTATCAGCAATTTATCTCTATACAAAGAAATTCACCTATCTTCCAAAAACCCAGCCAGAAGCTTTGACTCAATTTCTATCAAAGAATGTTCTTGTGTTTTGGGTTTTACTAATAGCTATCACTGCGGCCTGCTCTTATCTCTATTGGAGTCGTTCTCGTAAAGCTCCTCAAGTGAAAAAAATGGTGCTATTGATAGCTGGGGCTGTCGTCCTTCTTTTAGGACTTCTTCTCCAAACAGGATATTTCTTATCTCAGGTTGTCTTAACCTTGCTGATCTATTTGGCAGTTATCTTCTTATTGCGCTCAAGAATGACCAGACTAGCCATTCTTGCCGTGTCTGCCCTAACCATCTTTGAGTTGGGTTACAACGCTTATCTATCTCAAGTGACCTTTGGGTATGCAGATGTAGACAAGTTTGTAGATGCAACGGTATCTGTAAAACAAGTGACAGATGATGTTCAGAAACAAGCAGACCAACCATTCTATCGAATTGCCTCAACCTTTGCCTATTCAAAAACAGTGCCATCGCTTGTTTCCTACCCAGGTTTAAGTACCTTCAGTTCAAGCTTAGAGCGTACGACCATGGATCAATTTGCCTTTATGGGTGACCAAGGGATTAATGCGGCGACAGAGTATGAAAATGGGACCCTATTGACAGATGCCTTATACGGTGTTCGCTACTATATGGATGTCAAGGATTTAGATCCTACTGAGAAAGAAGCTCATCCTGAGAGAATGTATTTCACACGTTTTGCAAGTCGTTTTGACATGAACCGTTATTTCACGCAGAAGGTCTATGAAGATGAACGTTATATCGTGTACGAAAACCCAAATTCTTTCCCATTAGCCTATGGAACAAATGATTTGGTAAGAAACATCAACTTCGGTAGAAACAACGCTATCCAAAATCAAAATATCATTCTTAACTCTATGGAAGGTGTGAAAAAAGGCGAAGAGAATTATCTCGACTACTTCAAACCCCTAGCCTACGGAGATGTTGAAACAGAAAATCTTACTGAGGAAAATGTCGACAAAGAAAAAGGAACTGCAGTCTACAAGCGGGTGGATTCTTCTAAGGATGCAGTCGTTCGCTACCGAATTACTCCTCGAACAAACTTGACCTATTACTTCTTCGTACCAGCAAGTCTAAATTCAGAGAAAGATTACTCTGTCCTTCTGAATGGCAAGTGGTTCACTCATTCCAAGAGAAATACGCAACGTCAACTATGGCAAATCGCTGACAATGCGGAGAATCAAGAGTCTGTACTGGAATTCCGCTTTAAAACAGACAAGGTTGACCTTTCAAACGCAGGGGTTTACCGCGCAGAAATCAGTCAAATTCAAAGTGCTTTAGAAAAGCGGAAGGAACAAGGTCTACAAATTGAGAAATTCTCGAATACTCATATCGTCGGTTCAGTAAATATTACTGACGACAGTAAATATATGATGACCTCTATCCCTTATAGTGAGGGTTGGAAGGTGAAAGTGGATGGTAAGGATGTCCCTGTGACAAAAGCATGGAACAGCTTTATTTCATTCCCGATTACTTCCGGACAACACAAAGTAGAATTTGTCTTCTCTCAAAAAGGAAGGGTTACAGGTGCTGTATTGACTCTCATCAGTCTAGCAACCCTTTATATCATCAGAAGAGATTACAAGAAGGATGATAAAAAGCAGCTGAAAGAAAGTCAAGACGTTCCATCAGCCGAGTAAGCAATCTTTTATCAACTATAAAAAATACGGTCAGGATACCATTTCTGACCGTTTTCTTTTGCAAAATGACAAAAATCTTAAACTTTTTGACAAATATGCTTGTCAAAAATAAAAAGATATGTTACAATGAAATCAAGATAAGAACAAAGGAGAAAAAAGACATGCTAAAAAATCGTCTAAAAGAGCTTCGGGCTCGCGATGGCCTGAATCAAACAGAGCTGGCCAAACTAGCTGGCGTGTCCAGGCAAACCATCAGCTTGCTTGAGCGGGATGAGTACACGCCGTCCATCGTCATTGCCCTGAAGATTGCTCAGATATTCCATGAGCCAGTCGAGTCAGTCTTTCGCTTAGAGGAGGATGAGTGATGAACAAGTATAAAGTGATTTATTATCTATCTATAGTTGTGTTTATCGTAAATCTTTTGGCTATGATTGGAAGCCTATTTGGTTGGTTTACAATTGTTGAAAGTAAATACCTCTTCTGGATTAACATAGTTTTACTATTAGTCTTTAGATGGGTAGAGAGAAAGATAAAGTTTAAAGAGATCCTAAAAGGAGAAAAGTTATGAAAGAGTTTTTAGCAGGTTTTCAAGTTGATACAGAGAACAAAGCACTTGCAGGTGTTTGTGCAGGTTTAGGAAATTATTTTAACATTCAAGCCAACATTGTTCGTTTGGTGACAGTCTTCTTGTTTCTCTCTTCGACGGAGATTGGGATTATAACAGTTACTCTCTATGCTTATCTAGCAGGTTGGCTTGGGAATGAACCCTTGGGAGATGGAGCAAAAAAAGCAAGAAATCAAGCTATTCTCTTACTTGCTGTTTGTTTGATTTTGGTGTCACTTGGAACAGAAGGCCTGACCGCTATTTTTGAATCAGGAAAAGCTTTTGGTCAATGGTTGTCTGGCTTGTTTTAGAAAGAGGTTGAAAGATGGAAAAGAAACACATAATTTTTGCACTGAAGCTTTTTCTTGCAGGAGTTTTATTAGGAATACTTGCTGCTTTCCTTAGTCTTAATCCTTTAGGGATCACTCAAGCTCAAGTAATCATTGCCTTGTACTCAATTTTTCTTGGTCTAGGTCTGATTACAGCAACCTTAACCTTTTATTTCACTAGAAAAAGCCATCAGGCTTATCAAAACTATCAAAGAGAGGAAGAGGATGAAGGAAATGAGCAAGACTACCTTGACATGTATCGCTTCTTAGATTATGGTACAGTAGCTTGGAATGTTTGCCAAATTAGTATGCTATCCTGTCTGCTTATAAATATAGGAAGTTTCGGTCCATCACTTGGAACCTTGTTTGTGATAGTTGTGGGTATCTGGGCAGGTGTGTAC